>NZ_NPEA01000005.1:0-300000 GCF_002812205.1 Leptospira neocaledonica | reverse complement strand
GCAGTTAAGGAACCTGCTCCGTATTTTTCGTCCAATTTGGCGGCTCTTTCTAATAAGCGAGAGTGAAGATAGAATACGTCTCCAGGATAAGCTTCGCGGCCCGGAGGTCTACGAAGAAGAAGACACATTTGGCGATAAGCAACCGCTTGTTTTGATAAGTCATCATAAACAACTAAGGTAGCTTTTTTCTCGTTATACATGAAGTATTCCGCGAAAGAACATCCAGAATAAGGAGCGATATATTGCAGAGGAGCAGGATCAGCAGCAGTTGCGGAAACCACGATAGTGTAATCGAGAGCTCCAACCGCTTTTAGTTTTTCCACGATAGTCGCTACAGTGGAAGCTTTTTGTCCGATCGCTACGTAAACGCAGATAACTCCGGAACCTTTTTGGTTGATGATCGTATCCAGAGCGATGGAAGTTTTACCAGTTCCACGGTCTCCGATGATCAACTCCCTTTGTCCACGGCCTATCGGGATCATTGCGTCGATACTTTTGATACCGGTCTGAAGAGGCTCTTCCACCGGTTGTCTTTTAGAAATACCAGGAGCAGGACTCTCTACCGCGCGGGTATGTTTTGCATTGATTGGGCCTTTACCGTCAACAGGCTCTCCGAGTGGGTTCACCACACGTCCAAGCAATTCAGGACCAACTGGAACTTCCAAAATTTTGCTGGTTCTCTTAACGGAGAAACCTTCTTTGATGTTCTTATAATCTCCGTAGATGATCACACCCACAGAATTGTCTTCTAAGTTGAATGCCTGACCGCGAACTCCGTTTTGGAATTCTACAAGTTCTCCGGCCATCACGTTTCTAAGGCCAAAAACTCGAGCGATACCGTCCCCTACTTCCAGAACAGTTCCGACTTCTTCGACACCCAGATCTTTTTTATAATTTAAAATTTCCTGTTTGAGGACCGACGTAATTTCGTCTGTTTTAATTTTCATACACCACTCCGACCGGTAATTTGCTGTCCAGCAAGGTTTGCCTTACTTTCTTAAGTTGGCTTTTCATGGAAGAATCGATCGCCAAGTCTTGGAATCTGACCACGAAACCTCCGAGAAGGCTCGGATCTTCACTTGATTCCAAGATGAATTCCGATTTGAATTTTTCTTTTAATACTTCACGTAATTTGGCGAGAGAAGCCTCATCCAATAACGGATAACTTCTGACTTTCGCGCGAACTCTTCCTGCTTTACGATCCAGTTCTTCTTTTAAGGCTTCGTGAATCTCGGAAAGAAATGAAAATCTTCCCCTACGAAGAAGCACCTGTAAAAAATTCAGAGTGATTTCCGAAATTTTGCCCTGGAAGGTCTTTAATAGAACAGCTTCCTTATCTTCCTTTTTAACGGAAGGGGTATCGAAAAAATCGCGGAACTGTGGCTCTATCTGAAAAATACTTACGATAGAATCCAATTCCTGTTCGGCTTCTTCCGGAGAAGAACTAGCGTCCGCAAATGCGGCCGCGTATGTTTTTGGGATCGCAGAATAGCTCATTTGTTACGCGCTCAGTTTCTTGATCTTGCCTAACTCGTTCTCGATAAAGGACTTATAGTCGTCCGCTTTTAACTGTTTCTCCAGAACCAATCCTGCGACTTGAACGGTCATGTCTACGATCTGTCCTTGGAGTTCTGCCAATGCTTTGGATTTTGCGAGTTCGATATCTTTCAGTGCAGTATCTTTAAGAGCCTTCACTTCTTTCGAAGCATCATCCAATAGTTTGTTTTTCAGGTTAGTAGCGTCCGATTTGGCTTCCGCTACGATTCCGTTAGCTTGGTCTTTTGCTTGTGCGATTCTTGTTTCATAATCTTTCAGCAGAGCTTCCGCCTCGGAACGTACGTCAGCAGCCTTACGAATATCGTTTTGGATGGTCTCAGCTCTTTCATCCAGAGCTTTGAGGATCACATCCCAAGCGAAAACTTTAAGGATAATGACGACTATCGTGAAGGTAATCAGGGTCCAAATGATCAGACCCGGATTAACGTCTAATAGTGCGCCTAATCCCCTGTCAGCTGCCAAGAGAAACAAGATTATTTACCTTCAGCCGGTGCAGAAACTTCAGTTTTAGCAGCAGATGCTTTGGTAACTGCTGTATTCAAAGTTCCACCTGCGAGGAACGCAATAACGATTGCGAACAGAGCCGCACCTTCGATAAGGGCTGCAGAGATGATCATCGCAGTTTGGATTTTTCCAGCTGCATCAGGTTGACGGCTGATTCCTTCAGCAGCAGAGCCACCGATTCTTCCGATTCCGAGTCCTGCGCCTAAAATAGCGAGTCCAGCTGCGATTCCTACTCCGATGTATCCTAGTCCGAATTCCATTGTACTATATTCTCCTATTTGAAATCAAAACGCTTATAATTAAAATTAGTGCCTATGCATACTCGAGCCCACGAAGAGCGAGGTTAGAAGAGCGAAAACGTAAGCCTGTAAGAAGGCCACGAACAATTCTAAGAAATAGATCGCAGTCGCTCCGAAAACCGAGATCGGCGCCACTCCCCAAGATTGGAATTGGAAAATAAATCCGAGTAACGCTAAGATGATTACGTGTCCTGCTGTCATGTTCGCTAAAAGACGCACAGTGAGTGCGAATGCTTTAGCAAGTGGAGAAATAATGAACTCCAACGGCCACATCAGTAGATATAGAGGTGCAGGAACTCCATTCGGAACCGAATGGATAATGAACTTCGGTCCTTGGTAAATAAATCCAGTTCCGTAGATCAAAAGTAAAGTGATGAGTGCGAGAGTAACAGTAACCGAAACATCACCCGTTACGGTAATACCGTTCCAAACTTTTGCGATCCAGATAGGTTCATGATGACCTGAGTCCGCATGCGCGGATGCCGGAACTTCTTCTCCTGCGTTAACAGATTCTATCCCGAGTTGGATCACCTCTCCTACAGGAGGAATAAGTCCCATCAAGTTACAGAATAGGATGAAGAAGAATAATGTAAAAATATAATGATAATAAGAATGTCCGTGACCGTCCGTATTTGCGTCCACCACATCCTTTTTTAGGAAGCTTATGAAAGCCTCTACAGCGTTCGCGAATCTACTTTGTATCTTTAAAGGATTTTTTGCGATCAGCCGAGCGGCAGGAATAAATACGATGAGAAGAAGTAGGGAGACAATCCACATCATCGTAACACGACGAGTGATATGTAGATCAATTCCTCCCACAAAATGGAATCTATGTCCGGTAGAATGATCTACAAAAATGTTTTCTGCATGAGGATCAAAACCTTCATGGCCTTCGTAAACTTTGGTTCCGCCAACATTGAAAGGAAACTCAGCATGATCCATCAAGTGGTGAACCAGCACCTCGTTCAGATCGAAAGGTTTGGAAGCTTCGCCCTCGGAGGCAAATAATGGAAGTGAGAACAATAATAATGCGGTTGCTAAGATTTGTTTCAACATACTTGTAAAGGATCCTCTCGTATACGACAGGAAGGAAGAGTTTTGGGAGCACCATCCCAGGGTTCTATTTCCCGCAAAGTACCTTTAAAACGTTCTTTAAGGCGTTTTAAGGGGTCACCTTGCGAATACCAATATTAAAAGGTTGGCGAAATGGGCAATAAAAAAACCGATCACAAAACCTTCACGTTCGCCTCTCCAGATAAACAGTACTAAAACGGCTAAATGAATAAAAAAAGACAGAACAGTCGTTCCAAATTGGATCGAAAAACCTTCTTTGGAATGTTTCCAAAGTAGATAAAATCTAAAATTATAAAGAAGCAACGATACTAAAAGAGATATTACAATTCCCTTCCAAAAGCCCGGGTCGGGAACCTCGTAGAACCTGTACCATAATCCGAAGATTATAAGAAGTAGAACAAAACCTAAATAATACTTTTTAGGTTGTAATAAACCATCAGAGTCCTTCATTCCCAAAAGACCGAGTTTAGTCCTTTTTGTCGAATTGGGAAACTCTCATGAGAAGATAATAAATCCCGTAGCCGAATCCGAATATTGCCCCGAATAAGATCCCAAAAGGAGACCAACCGAAACGTCCATCCAGATACCTTCCTATAAAAACGGAAGCTATGATAATAAAAGCGAACTCTGTCCCGACACTTGCAAGCTGCCAAGGGGAAGTATCCTTCTTTTCGGGAGGTTTTTGATCCGGTTCGCTCATATTTATTCTAATACGGTTCCGATACGATACCAACGGACCTGCATTCTAGGAATTCTATAGAATATAGTGCTCTTGAACCAGTTCATATTAGAACCGATATCTCCACATTTGGATCTAAATTCTTCCGGATCGTATTTTTGTGCAGAGTCGCCATTCATTCCAAGATCTTCTGCACTTTTGTATGCGCACACATGATCCTTCCAGTTGATGGAGAAGTAGATGAGCGCCGCTTTTCCGAGTATATTGTCCCGAGGAACAAATCCCCAGAATCTGGAGTCGGAAGAATTTGTGCGATTGTCTCCCATCATCATATAATGATCATCCGGAATTACACAACCTGTGACTTGGAAACATTCCGCATCTTTGAACTCGTGCGTATAAGGACGAGTATTCCCTTCGATCACATAATGTTCGAAGCCGGGTTTCTGTTCTTTAAATAGATAATATTGGACTGCTGCATCGTCATCCAGGTCATCGAATAAATTTCTCTTTTCTTCATCCTTAAAATCGTAAGCGGAGAAGTTGGTACTTCCTTTTTCCATGTATTCTATTTTGCCATAGACTGTAGGAAATCCATCTCTCTCATGTAGGACCTTTACGATTCGGATCCTGTCTCCTGGAAGACCGATCACTCTTTTTACGAATCTTTTGGGAAACCAGCCTTCCTTCTCCTCAGGTGAAACGGCTCCATCAGGAGGGATGAAGGTTACGATATCTCCTCTTTTAGGATCATCGTATCTTTTGAGCTCGATGTCCGTAAAGGGAAGTCGAAGAGAATATCTCATCTTATTTACGAACAGAAAATCCCCTATCTTAAGAGTTGGGAGCATGGATCCCGAGGGAATATTGTTCGCATCCAATACCGAGGATTTAAAAGCTAAAACTAATAAAACGATAAAAAAGAAGGAGAGAGTGGAATCTACGGATTCTTCTCCAAATATTTCCTGGATCCAAGTAGGAAGTTTTTTCAAAAAGGTACTGCCCTTCGGCTGGCTCATAGGCCTATTGATACAGGATCGGTATTTCCCGTCAATTCGGAAGACTGAAAACCCATTTCCCCTTCAGATTCGTATGGGAGAATACAGGGTCCATGGAGGAAAATTGTTACATACCACCAGTTTCAGTAACGAGAATGATTTCTGCTATCTTATCTAGACAGAATTTCTCCACTCCGCCTCCACCCGCGTCGAAATAGTGAGGATTATCTCTGACAACAAAACAATCTTCTCCATCCGACTCAATACAAGCATTGGTTTGGGCAACACAAAAGAAGTAACTTACTACAGGATTATCTTTTTCCTTTTTTTCGCCCTGGATCTTTTCAATAACCACTTTGGAACAATGGGAAAAAACGGAACAAATCCCAAATAATAGTAATAATTTATATCTCATAAAAATTTCTTATTACAGAAAACGGTATCTAAAAGACCCCTCCAAAAGGTTAAAATTTTCAAAAATCCTTACTCTTTTTTAGAAACAGACGATACTAGGAATGTGAAAGAGCAGATAGACCGCAAAATTATCGAACTTCGCCGCCACCTGATTTCCCTGAAACAGAGCTATCCTATCGTAGGATTGAAAGGGGGCACGGAAACGGAAGATATGGATTCTGATGAAATCCGAGCGCTTCATATCGTGGCCAAAGATTTAGTTCCGGTCACTGTTAAGATCGGCGGACCAGAAGCAAGGACCGATATCCGTATGCTTGTAAAAGAAGAAATCGAAGGAATTTCCGCCCCGATGATAGAATCTTCTTACGCTCTCAAAAATTTTATTTCTACTCTTAAAAGTATGCTAAGCCCCGTGACTTTTTCCAAGGTCACTAAGGCGATCAACCTGGAGACGATCACAGGTTATAAAAATTTATTAGAGATCGCAGACTCGAGCGCATTCGATGACTTAGATCAAGTGACTGCTGCAAGATCGGATCTTTCCGCGTCTATGGGCATGATCCCAGATGATAAAGAAGTGATGAAAGTCACACGCACCATCATTGCTATTTCCAAAGACAGAGGCAAAAAAACTTCTGTGGGTGGAACGATCACAAAACAAAATTTCAGAAAGATTGCTGAAGAAATCCGTCCGGACAAGATTAACTCCAGACATGTTTGTGTAGATGCAATGAAATCTTTGGAAAAATTTCCGGAAGAAGTAGCAGAAGTTATGCTCCAATTCGAGATCGAATTGTACGATTTATTTTCTCTTTTAAAACCTGAGAAGGCTTACGGTTATAAGAATAGAATGGAAACCAATCGGGAAAGGATCGGATCCAGAAAGGTTCTCTATTCCATTCGGTAAACAATGGCCAAAGATACAAGAGACCTAATCCTAAGAACTTCCCTCAAATTATTTTCAGAACAAGGGTATCACGGCTCCACTATGAGGCAAATTGCCCAGAGAGCCGGTCTGTCTTTGGGTCTTGCCTATCGTTATTTCGAATCTAAAGAATCCATCTTAGAAGGGATTATCGAGTCTCACGATACGATCTTAAAAAAATATCTTCCTGAAAAATTGAATTCTACGGAAAATAGAGCAGAGCTGATCCAATTTTTAGGCGGTCAAATTATCAAATTGGTAAAGGAGAATGAAGAATATCTTCGTCTGTATTGGAGTCTTATGCTCCAACCAAAGATCCATAGATTAAAAAAACGCAATATTCATTTGGTGAACCTGATCTTTTACGAAAATTCAAAAAAGATCATCCTGGCTTTAAAGCCGAATTATACAGAATTCGAAGTGAAAAATCTTACCTCGGCCATCATTGGCTATATGATCAATCATTTGACCAATAAAAGAGAATTCACTTTGGAAGACTTCCGTGCATATATTGTATACGCGCTGGAGAATACCTAAACTCCAAAGGTTTGGAAAGAATCGTATTAGAGTTACAAGATGATACGATTTCTTTCCTTCCCCACTCCCAAACAAAAAAATCCCTCTCCTAAAGCGATCCTTCATAAAACGGATGCTTCTTTTTTTAGGAACTTCTCCCTTAAAAAAACCCTAAACAAAGAAAAGGTCTGGATCGATGTAGAAAATCCGAGTCCGGAAGATCTGATCTTTTTATCTAAAAACTGCGGTTTCCACGATCTAGCAATAGAAGATTGTGTGAACAGGAACCAAAGGCCTAAGTTCGAAGATTATGAGGACCATGCTTTTATCGTTCTTCATAGTTTTAGATCGGAAGGAGAACAGTCTTTTTCCGCTACGGAAACACATGTATTTTTTAATCGTAAGTTTATCGTTTCAGTTCATGAACATAAGGAACCTTTGATAGATTCCCTTTGGAACCGAACTCTTACGGAACAGAATTTTGCTTCTAAGGGAACGGATCATGTTCTGTATCTGTTATTCGATCTTTTGGTAGATTCCAATTTTCCGATCTTAGACCAGATCTCTGAACAGATCACTGACATAGAAAACCAGATACTTACAAGCGAGATAGAGCCAGACTTTATAACGAATATTTTATATGTAAAAAGGAATCTGGTCCGAATGAGAAGGGTTCTTTCTCCCCAAAGAGAAGTTCTGAACCTGATCATGAGACATGAAGACAAATTCCTTTCGGAAAGGGTTCGTTTCTATTTTAGGGACGTGTATGATCATTTGAGTAGGCTTGTAGAAACCATAGATATGGACAGGGATCTGATCGGAAACTCCATGGATGCCTACTTTTCCATTCTTTCCCAGAAGACGAACGATATTATCAAACGACTCACTCTGGTTTCTATGATCTTTATGCCGCTCACCTTCTTGACCGGTTTTTTCGGGATGAATTTTACCGAACTTCCCTACGAGAGCAAACTAGTCCTGAGCGCCTCTTTAGCTACCATGCTTACCATCCCAGGTAGTATGATTTTGTATTTTAAATATAAAAATTGGTTTAAAGAATAGTCCAAGTCTTATGGACAAAAAAATTGCAATCGTCACCGGCGCGAGTCGAGGTATAGGCGAAGAAGTTTCCAAACAACTTTCTAAATCAGGGATCCACATCATCTGCGCTTCCCGTAAAAAAGAAGACTCCGAAAAAACTGTATCTTATATTCAAAAAGAAGGCGGTTCTGCAGAGGCCTTTGCTCTGGATGTTTCCGATCCAGATTCCATCGATATGTTCCTAGAAGAAATTCTCTCTAAATATCCTAAGATCGATATTCTTGTGAATAATGCAGGAGTGTATCTGGATAGCGGTTCTATCGAGAGCACCACTCTAGACATGTTGCAAGGAACCTTAGATACGAATTTAATCGGACCTTTTCTTCTTTCCCAAAAGATCTTAAGGCTAATGAAAAAGAACGGTTACGGAAGGATCGTAAACGTAAGCTCAGGAATGGGCCAACTTTATGATATGAGTTCCGGCTATTCCGCCTATCGTATTTCTAAAACTGCTCTGAATGCTCTCACTCGAATTCTTCATTCCGAATCTTCCGGCAAGGATATCAAAACAAATTCCGTTTGCCCTGGTTGGGTGAGAACAGATATGGGAGGCAAGGCAGCGACTCGTTCCGTTGAACATGGTGCAGAGACGATTGTTTGGGCAGCTCAGTTGGACAAAAACGGTCCTTCTGGAATTTTCCTGAGAGATAAAAAAGAAATTCCTTGGTGAAGCACTGAGATAGATTTGTTGGAATTCCAACCTGGATTTGAATACGAGGATTTCGTTGACGAAGGAAGGATTTTGTGATATTGCGTGAAAGCGCTCTCCCACGGGCCACTCCCCCCTCCCGAGTTCGGGTGGGGGCGATCTTAAAATCAGTGTAGGAGTTCCAACCTTTCTCACGCGAAAGTGAATCCGTTTTTCAGCGGGCGTTCCGATTTTTTTGGCTTACAACGAGGCGCTGGAAGAACTCAGAAATTTTTTCCCGCGGCAGGGATACGCAGGGCTTGTCACGAAGTGACGAGGGCGAATGCCCGAGCCCGCAGTAGCCCGGTCCGAGCGAAGCCGACTACTTGGTGTGTCCTCGATAAACGCCTCCGGTTATCGAGGACTCGCTCGCTCCCTATGGGTCGTTCGCGAGGAGCCGCCCTCTTATTTCCCGAAGAGGTTCTTCACTCCATCCACAAATTCTCTTCCGACCGGAAGATTTGTCTCGTCTTCGTCTTTCAGATAAATTGTATATGCACCACCCGCTTGGGATTTCGCTGCAGAGACAAGATTACGATTCACCATATGTTTTCTATGGATACGCAAAAAATCTGTCTTAGGTAATTCTTTTTCTAGATCGCCGAGTAGTTTAGCGGTTTCATAATCTCCGTCCTTCGTATGAAGAACGGAACGTTTTCCATTAGCTGTGAGATAGTAGAGATCTGCATACAAAACTCTGTGAATCAAACCTCCATCACGAAAAACGAATACTGGATCCGGCTCTCCATTTGCTCTGGAGCTGGAAATGGACTTTAACTGCAAATGATGAAGTGCCCTTTCCATACATGCTGAAAATCTTTCCTTTGTATAGGGTTTTAAAAGATAATCGCAGGCCCCCACCTCGAATGCTTTAAGGGTATGTTCTCTATAAGCAGTAGTGAATACCAATACGGGAAGATTTTCCCCTATCTCTTCTAAAACCTGTAATCCCGTTTTTTCGGGGAGATTAATGTCCAGAAAAACCAGATCAAATTTTTCTTTTTTGAGAAGATCGATTGCCTGAGAGCCCGTTCTCGCGATCCCACCCACTTCGAATTGAGGCCAACTTTCCAAAAATTTACGGAGAAGGTCCCTGGCCGGAACCTCATCCTCTATCACTAAAACCTTATATAGCACGCTATTCATCTTGATGCGAATTCCAATTTTAATGTGGTGATTCCAAATTTATCTTTTTCTAATTTAAGTTCCGCTTCTCCGAAATTATACTCTAACCTGGATTTTATATTATTTAAGGTGCGAGAAAATTCTGATTTTTTGTATTCCGGCAATAAATGGTGTTCTTGTTTATCGTCCCCGTTATTTTTGATCTCTATTTTTATTCTTCCAAAACTTTCTGTGGCGCTAATCTCCAATCTCCCCGCCTCGGAACGATTTTCTAATCCGTGTTTAAAACTATTTTCGACTAATGGTTGTAAGGTGAGAGGAGGTATCCTAAGTCTAGAAAAGTCTCCCACTTTTTTGATCTTGATCGTCAAGGAATCCGAAAAACGTATCCTTTGCAGTTCCAGATAGTTTACCGTGAAATCCCATTCTTCCGAAAAAGGTATGGTTTTTTCGAAGATCCGATCGGATAAAAATCTATAGGTTTCAGAAAGAAGAATAAGAGCGTTATCTGCTTTTTGTGGATCTGTAACGAGTAAGGAATGGATGGTATTCAGTGTATTAAATAGATAATGCGGGTCCATCCTGTTCTGAAAGGTCCTGTACTGGATATCTTTCAATTCGCTTTCCATCTTCTTCCTTCTTTCGATCAGGATCTGCATGGATTTTTCCAAAAAGGAGATGAATAACGCCAAAATTAAACTGCTGAGAAGAATATTATAAGATCCTCCATGAGGTCTTTCCACACCTTCTCCTGCTAATAATAATACATGGATGATTCCGCCTGACGCGACTCCCAAAACGGAAGCGATTGCCGAAGCGACTACCAAAAAAGCACCCGTAAAAAATGCTCCTTTGTTCATTCGGTTTAGAAATTCTACCGAAAACTCCACAATGGAACATACACAATGTGTAGTTACTTGGGTGGCCAAGAATACCTTCCAAAAAGGAGCCTTGGAATTATGTGCGACTAACAGCGAATTCATCGTGCCGATCACGGTGTTGATGGTTAGCCAGAATAATATCTTAAAAGTGCGCATAGAATAGATGGTCGAAAACTTTTTTCCGTTTCCGACTCCACTGATCCTGTATTCTTTTAACCCGTCGATTCCCTTTTTACAATCTTATTCCAGGGAAAGTATCGTTTATTCCAATCGAATGAAAACTACAGAAATCGGATCGACCCGATGGTTAAATAGAAAGTCTGGTAGACAAGAGAGTAAGGATAGGATTATCTAAACGAAATTTTTTCTTTACGACTTTTGTCGGCAAGTAATCGAGGGGGACCTCTTTGAAACGGACATCTATTCGAAAACTAATCACCGCTGCCTGCTTTATTATGGGATCCGTACATTTATCCGCAGAGGAAATCGTTACCACTAAGAAGGACGAACCGGACGGTTTTTACGGTTTGAAGATAGGCGGTATCCTCTCCCCTTCTTATAACCAAAGAATGAGAGATGGAGGATCCGGACTTACTAATACATATCCTAACGAAGAACCTGGCTTCTCCACCCCTTGGACTCTTTTAACTATTAATAAAGAATTTAAGGAAACTGGGGTCAGCTTGGAACTATGGGGAGAATTATTACGTTCTGCTCAAGTAAGCGCCGACACAAGAATGGACGGAGGAGTAAAATCTAATCCGTATATTTTAGGAATCAGAAGGGCTCTTATCCGCAAAACCTGGGAAACAGGACTAGGAGAGTATTCACTTACCTTCGGAATGCAGGAACTTCCACATACATACACCCAATGGAAAAATTATTGGAGATGGAGATATGTGGACAAAGGACCTCTAGAAAGTTTAGGATTTGCGCCTGCTCCCGCCGATATCGGGTTAGGTGGAACTGGAAAATGGGATACTCTATCCGCTCAGGTTATTCTTTCTAATGGAGAAGGTTACAGACAAACTCAAAATACCGACTCCTCAGGTTTTGATCTTTCTTCCAGAGTTTCTTACGAACCTAAAATTGGAGATGAGAATCGGATCGGCCTGCATTTCTTTTATAGATCGGCTAATTTAACCGGAGCTGCCACTTCCGATTGTAGAGAAGGAACAGCATGTCTTGCGTCGGATAATAATCCTTCTACCACCCTCAGAAAAGATGTTCGTTCCTTAGAAAGTGACTCTTATGCTGTAGAAGCTAATTTTGATCGTAAAAAAATTCTTAACTTCGGACTTGGATATGTGTTCAGAAAACAAAAAGGCGGAGAAGTCCGGGACATTTCCAAACCTTTCGGAGCTGTGACTCCAGGTTTGGATTCCACTGGTACTGCTGCTTACGCCTGGTTGTCTTTAGGATGGGGAGATTTTAGGATCGTGGGTAGATTAGAAGGAGGAAGCGGTAGAGATGGAGTACTTTCCGCAAACCGAACTCAGATTAACCAGGTCATGCCAGGAAGTCCCGAATCGGATTATTGGAATTTACAAACCAATACCGTAGGACCTTTGGTAAATTCTTCCGGTTATTCTGTTCGTTCTTCGTTCAGAAGAGGTTCCGTATTCGCAGAATGGAATATTACGGATTCCTTACGTGTTTCTATAGGATATACCGAATCCAGAAACAGAGACAAGGACGGAGATAGAGAACAATCCTATGTGGACGGGTCCGGAAATGAAAGGACCAAAGCGGAGTATTTACAACAATTCCAAGGCGGTGCAAATAATGGGATCGTATCTTACGGCCGCCTGACCAAGGAGTTAACTCTTTGGACTACTATCGAATTTTAAGGAGAAGTTTATGAAACTGAGAGTTTGGATGATCTTAAGCCTCGTGCTTTCCATCGGTTCCTTGGTTTTAGTGAGCCAAGAAAACAAGGAGAAGGACGCGAGAGTTTCTTTCCTGATCGGAAAAGTACAGTTGCAAAAAGGCGGCAAGGGAAGTTGGAACATTTTAAAACAAGGAGACTTGGTCTCTGAAGGAGATATAGTTTCCACGGGGAATGCTTCTAAAACCACTCTACTCTATAAGGGTTCTGAGTTTAAAGTCCTGCCGAATACAAAACTGAAAATTTCCAGTCTATACAACGAATCCAAGGACGGCAAACTGGAAGTGCAAAGCGGATTTGCCTGGTTCCAACTTGTAAACCTAAAAGGTAAAAAATTCGAAGTCACCACTCCTACTACAACGGCGGGCGTGAGAGGAACTGCATTCTCCGCTTTCCATGATCATAAGTCCAAGGATTCTTCTTTCTGTACTTGCGAAGGTAAAGTTTTGATGAACGGGACAGGTGATCCTAAAGACGGAACCATGCAGGAAAAAGGAAACGGCGGTTATTATCCTGGGGATGGAGCAGAACCAAAAAGAAGTTCTTACGAAGGGATTATCGTAAAATTTAAATCTCTTCCCCCTTTCAAAGATCTGATGAAAAAGAATATTTCCTTAAAAAACTGTTTATCCTGCCATACACCTCAAGGTTGGACTCCGGAAGATTCCGTTCCAAGCGATGAGACATACGGCGGAGGAAAAATGTAAATCCTATTTCAAAATTTTGGAATGTATAAGAGGCTCGGAGATCCGAGCCTCTTTTTTTATCCTAAGGACAAACTACCGTAGAAGCTGGATTCGAAGCAGCAGCTCCCTGAAACTGCAATGCACCGAATAGATACGGATAAGGTTCAGAACCCGGGGTCACATTAAAAGTTTTCAACATGAGATTATCAGTGTCCGCCTTTATATTACAGGTTGTATTATTCGTAGGATGGTATAACGAGCTGATCGTCAATGTCCTTGGCAAAGGCACTTGTCTTAACACATTATTCACCAAAGGAACAATCAAAGAACGGATCAATGGATCCACCACTTGGAAAATCCCCTTCGGATCCAAACCGAATGGATTGAAAGTATTACCTTCTAAAATGTCCAGAGTATAAGACATTTTACCCACGTCTTTGTTTAATACTAGTTTTAATGCATTCAATTTATCGTAAGTAGTGTTTCCGGTAGGATTCACAAAAGGAACGAAGTCGAAGACACCATCCGCCTTGATACTGACTCGTGCCTTATTTAAAAGGTAACGACAACTGTTTGCAGCAGTATCCGCAACCGCACTGCTACAAATTACTGGAGACGCATCCGTCCCAATATTAGTCCCGTTCGGTCTTCTTCCGAAAATTCTTAATTCCAAATCCGTAAAGTTAACTACCAATGTAGGTTTCTGAGCGGCAGTCCCCACCCATTTGAATTCACCGTTCGGAGCATGGATTGAATAGACATCTATATCCACGTCATCCGTAGAATTTACACTTCGAATGAGCTTCGTAGGATCACTTGGGTTCAGTCCATTCAGCGGTCTTCCCGGAGAAAGTACATTCATCAAGGTTCCTACTTTCACCAACTCTTGGGTCAATTGGAATAAAGGATCATCTCCCGCATAAGCAACAATCGTATCTATGAATTGACGATTGATCCTTAAATTTAAGGCGCCATTCTGCCAAAGACTGAAAGCTGCTTGTGTAACTGTATCGGCGGTTAAGGTGAGAAGTAACCCTGGGTTTGCAGCACTATTATTAAAAGCATACTCTCCTGTTAAAGCCTGGGTTGCAGGTACAGGACGAGTACTCACGAAACCTATAGCTCCACCTTGGCCATGGTAATTCGGACTCGTATTGGCAAGCCTACTTCCGGCAGGAGTGACTAAGCCTAGATCCGCAGAAGCGACTACTGCTTTATTGGACCCGCTCATTCTAACAACAGCGTCCGGTTCCACTTGTAATTGAAGACTTAAAGGAAAATTTGCAAGAGGAGCAGGTAAATAATTTGGAAGAGTGATATCCAAACCTGGAGTTTTTAAAGATTGAACCACGGAGTTCAATGCCTTAGGAGCCACACCTTGAATCACATCGCCTAACATAGCTTGAGTGATCTTAGGGGCAAGAGCAGCAACCATACTATTAGCTAGATCAGTGCCGATAGAAGTAATCAGGTTCGCCAACCAAGAGCCTGAACTTCTCTGCACTATATCATGAGTCGTAAGATTCACAGCCCATTCTGAAACGTAAAAATTTCCTGTGTCTGGATCCGTAGGAGAGAACGGAGTTTTGATCTGGATCACAAAATTACCGTTACTATCCACACTGGAATTTGTGCGTGCTTTTGCAGTACGAACCGGTTTTACGGTTATATTATAGTTTAGATCTGAAGTCATACTAAAAGAAAATAATGTTCCCGCACAAGAACCGGCGAGTCCGCAAAGAAAACCTCCGATATCTCCTTGGTTCCGAGCGACTACGATAAGCCCAATTGTTGCCGCCTTCCCTCTCAAGGTTACTCCCAGATCTCCATTTCCGTTTACTTTCAAACATGCTTTTATGTTCTCAGTCGCATTCGTAATATCTAAATTATTACAGTCTTTAGTAGTACTTGCACTAACGGTTGTAGGAATATTCACGCTTGTGATATATACATCCACATCGAAATTCATACAATCGCTCAAAGGAGGACATCCGTATCCGGTAAAGGCTCCTTGATTATTTCCCGTTCCATTCGGTCCGCAATATCCGTCTTGGAAAGTGGCAGAAGTATAATCGCTCGCATCTCCATAACTTCTAATAAAATTGAAAGAGTCGTAATTCATACAATATCCGGATCGTTTTGTACCGGAAGTAGGCGCATTCGAAAAGTTTGCGAAAGTTTTGATTACATTGTCTGAAGGGTCCTTGATCCTAAAATCTCCTCTCGCAAAACGCTCCAACACTCCACCGAATAATCTTAATGTTTGGGCCTCGTCCAAAACCGCTGCTGCACCTTTAGTGAGAATATTATAAGGATTCGAATTTACCTTTCCGTAATTAAAACCGAAACTTCTTTGGAATACCTTACCTGCAGAATTAGTGATCTCGAATACGTAGGAGTTTCCACCTTGAAAAGGTTTTAATCCATCTACAAGACCGTTCAGATTCAAAGAAGAAGCAAGAGCATTCGTCATATCACAAGGAACACTCGGAGAATTACAAATATCATAAGTAACCGAAGAACCCATATGTTTCAGTTTGATGGATTTAATATAATTCGTACCTGCAACCGGATTCGTAAAACTTGCAGTCAAGTTCATCGATAAAGTTCCAGGAAGTGCATCTGCAAACGTGAGGTCGTTAACGGAATTTCCAGGTCCCACGGATTTTCCGTTTAGACTCATAGTTACGTAATAATCGGGTTCTGTAGTGAACTCTGCGGTATAAGCGGTTAATGTTCCGCCTTCTATTCCCTTAGCATCGGAGGTTAAAGACAATTGATATGTGGTATTGGATTTGAGTTCTCGATACGGATCGAAAATCAGCCTTCCTCCTGATTTCCAATAAAAGACTCCTCCTTTACTTTCAGCAGCTGGAGAGCTCGGGCCTGGTAAAGGAGCAAAACTGGAAGGCCCCGTTTTTTCTCTTAAGGTGAAACTGGTAAATACAGTGTTTCGATCCATCGGTTCGGAAAAAACAATCTCCAAACTTTTGTATCGATCCACTTGATCAAATGAGGCAAGGTTTAATGCAGCCTGGGGACCTGTAGTACCAAAATCCACAGGCAATGTAGCTGGGGTATCTGTCTCAGTATAATTGATATTATTGACGGTCCTAGGAACGGAGCCGCCTCCATCTACGGGGATTCCTATAGAACTAAAGAATGAATCGAGTACTCCCCCACTCTTTTCGGATTCCTTACAACCCGAGAGCATAGGAAGGACCGCCAGACAAGTTATAACAACCGTCCGTTTAATAAAAATTCTTTCTCTTTCACCCAATCCGGTAACCATCTTTTTTCTCCAGTCTTCAATCGCATGATTTCATTCACGTTCGGCAGGAATCGGCACTCGTCAGTGCCTATCCAACCTCGAGCGGACCTTCTTCTTTCGAAAAACCGACCGCCCTTAAGAGTTTATTTTCAATTTTGGAGAAAACTCTTGGTTCAGGATTTATTCTATTTTTATAATATTATCTTTTTATATTTATCCTCTTTTATTCCTATTCATACTTTCTTAAGGACAATTCACTACCGATCCAGGATTCGTAGCTGCAGCTCCTTGGAACTGAAGACCACCGAATAGATACGGATAAGGTTCGGTATTCGGGATCGGAATCGTGATCAGTTTCAATTTGTCCGTGGTAGACTGAAGATTACATACCGCGCCCGAAGAAAAATTCGTAATCGCGGAAACGTTCAGTGACTTAGGCAAAGGCACTTGGCGTAATACGTTATTCACCAAAGGAATGATCAAGGAACGGATCAGTGGATCCACCACTTGGAAAATTCCTTTAGGATCCAATCCAAATGGATTCACTGAATTTCCTTCCAGAATATCCAGAGTATAAGCCATGCTAGTCTCATCCTTTTTGATCACAAGACTCATAGCGTTCAAATTATTATACTGAGGTTTTCCAGTTGGATCCGGGTTATCAAAAGGAATAAAATTGAAAGACCCATCCCCTTTGATACTTACGCGTACGGTGTTTAGAAGATAACGACAACTATTTGCAGCATTGTCCGCTGCCGCAGAAGAACAAGTAATCGAACTCAAGGTTGGATATCCTATTTGGGTCCCATTCGGCCTTCTTCCATAAATCCTTAATTCCAAATCAGTAAAGTTTACTACGAGTGCCGGTATAGAATTCGCGCCGCCAAACTTAAATTCCCCATTAGGAGCATGAATCGCATACACATCGATATCCACGTCGTCAGTAGATTTTACGTTTTGAATAAGTTTAGTAGAATCACTCGGATTCAAACCTACTAAAGTAGATCTACCCGGTGCCAAAATATTCAGAAGAGTCCCCACCTTCACTAATTCTTGGGTTAGCTGAAAAAGAGGATCGGAACCTGCATATGCAGTGATGGAATCTATAAAAGGTTTATTGATTCTTAAATTTAAGGCACCGTTTTGCCAGAGACTATATGCGGCCTGGGTAACAGTGTCTGCGGTCAGCGTCAGAAGAAGCCCAGGATTCGTAGAACTTTTTGAAAATGGGAAAGTTTTAGTGAGAGCATCCGCATTAGGAACAGGGCGAGTGCTCACAAAACCGGAAGCCAATTGGTGTCCGTGATAATTTGGATCCGTATTAATTAATGGAGTTTTGGCTACCAAAGCAACGGAAGCAGAACCCACAAGTCCCTTATTTGCTCCGGATACGGTAGGAACCACATCCGTTTGGAATTTCAACTTTAAAGAAAGAGGGAAACTTTGGAGAGGAGTAGGAAGATAATCAGGCAATACTACATCCAAACCAGGATTTGCCAAAGAAGTTACAACTGCATTTAACGCGTTAGGCGCAACCTTCTGGATCACGTCTTTTAACATGGATTGGGTGATAGCAGGTTTTAAAGCAGGAACCATATCGTTCGCGATAGATGCAGTTACGGAGGATAGAAGGTCCGCTGCCCAGGAAGTGGAATCCACATAGTCGACCGAGTCTAAAGTCCCAGCATTATTTTTAACTCTTAAATGATCGGACCATTCTTTTGTATAAAAATTGTCAGAGGTGGTGTTTGCAGGAAGAGCAGCTATAGTCAAAGGAGTTTTAATTGCTATATTGAATTCTCCATTCGTGTCCACTATAGTATTCGTGTTTGCAACTGCGGCACGAGGGTTTGCAGTTTCATTCAAATTCACTTCCGCTATCGTGGTGAAATAGAATTTACTACCGGAACCAACAAGTCCTAAACCGATCGAACTACGGTTCCTTGCAATGATGGCAAGATTGATGATCGCCTTACGACCGTTAATGTTCACTTTCAGGTTATTATTTGCAGGAACACTTAAACCAGCTGTGATCGTAGGATCAGTTCCCGTCATAGCAGGGATATTGACTCCTGTGATGTAAACGTCCATATCGAAGTCGGAACAACCCAAGAAACATCCGTTACCTACGAACGCTCCAGGATTTGCGCCAGATGCTCCACAATATCCGTCTCCGTTGTCGGGATCGGTTGAATCCCCGAAGCTACGGATAAAGTTAATCTCCGAATGATAATCTATACAATAGCTCGTTCTTTTCGCAGTACTCTTAGGATTATTCGAAAAATCTGAAAAAGATTTATTAGTAATCTTATAATCGTTTTTAGCAAATCTTTCTAAAATTTGGCCGAACAGTTTTAATGCCTGAGTCTCGTCTACAATCACAGCAGCGCCATTTGTGATCAAAGCATACGGAGTGGTATTTACCTTTCCATAATTGAATCCGAAAGATCTTCGAAAGACCTTACCGCTTGTAGTAGTAATCTCGAAGATATACGCATTTCCACCTTGGAAAGGTTTTAATCCAGCTTTAGCTCCTGAAAAAGTATTCAAATTCAAAGAAGAAGCAAGAGCGGCAGTCATATCGCAAGGAGGAGCGGCACAGATCACATGCTCCGCAGTAGAACTTAAATGTTTCAATTTGATGGACTGGATAGAATTCGCACCACTAATCGGAGAAGTAAAACTCGCGTTCAAATTCATCGCAATCGTTCCGGGAGCAGCGTCCGTATAAGTCAGGTCCTTGGAAGAATTCGCAGGACCAACTGCTGTTCCGTTTAACGTAGCACTGATTAGATAATCAGGCTCGGTAGTAAATTCTACAGTATAAGCCTGGAGGTTTCCACCTTCTAAACCTTTGGATGCGCCGGTCAGATTCAATTGATAAGTAGTATTCGGCTTTAGTTCTTTGTATGGGTCAAAAATCAATCTACCACCAGATTTCCAATAAAAGGACCCGCCCTTTTCCGCAGCAGGACCAGGCAGTAATGTCCCAGTTTTTTCCTTTAGAACAAAATCACCATTCACAGTAGATTGTGTCATAGGCTCAGAGAAAACGATCTCCAAACTTTTATAACGGTCTACTTGGTCGGTAGAAGAAAGATTTAATAATGCCTGGGGTCCCGCAGTCCCAAAATCCACAGGAAGAGTTGCCGGCTCATCAGTATCCTTGTAAGGAGTTAAGGCCGCACTCGGAGGAAGACTTCCTCCTGAATCGGAAGCGATCCCGAGACTTGCAAAGATAGAATCGGATAGGCTTCCTTGCTTTTCTTGTCCGCATCCAACGGATACGAAGAATAGAGCGAAACCGATAAGTAAAAATCCCTTGAATGTTTGCATCTTCATTTGTGTCGGTAGTCCCGTTATATATCTATTTTTCATCTAAGTGAGAATATCGCATTCAGATCGTCCCAGTATGTCGAAGTGGGCTGTCCATCATTCCAATTATCATAGAAGAAGGCATCGGCCCCGGAGAAACGACGACCTCTTTCATAAATATCTCCGAATAATCCAATCAGAGTTCCTGCGGAATACAGAAACGCCCTGTTATCCATAAGAGAAGTTTGGATCATATCGGATCTCAGAAGTACTTTAGTATTTTCGAATAGTTCTTCTACACTGTAAGTAGAAGACATGCTTGCATTCTTCTCCAAGAAACTGAAGAAACTTCCAGGTTTACCTAATTGGTAACCTGTAGCATACAGGTTCCTTCCATATGGAGCCATAGAATCCAGAACAGGAGGAAGACTTGTTGTCAAAATATCGGAAAGAGTATAAGTCCTTGTGTCTAGAGCAGTATTATTCGGATCAATGTCATCCCCCACATAGAAGAGAGAAGAAATAAGATCCAAAGTATTCGAAATCTCACCTGCAGTGAGTTGGATATCCAACAAGAGATCCAATAAGAAATCCAAGGACTTCACTAAAGACCAACCGGAAGATCTGGAAACGTAATCCCGAATTCTTCTTACCAGATCATCTATTTTCACCCAAGCAGGATCATACAGATCATTACGTGGGCGATCGTCGTATTTATCCGCGATTCGGAAGACTAACCAATCAATTCCTTCGTCGATTGCAAACTGGTTCGGACAATTTGTTTGGAAATTCGCTTCTCCACCACAATCTGACCAAAGTTTTGTTTGATTCAAAATCCCGGATAGACCATCCATCACTTTGTCTCTTGCATCCGATTTCGCAGGATCTCCTAGATTCGTAGTAAACTTGATCAATCCGGAAAGAATATCAGTTTTACTTAATAGATCTAGAGGACCATCCGTCATACGATTTCGGTCTGTGCTTGTAGGTGTAGAAGTTCCTTCTATCAAAACGCTTAATAAAGTTCTGTAATTCTTAGAAGCTTTGTATTCTACAGGAGTAGCTTTCGGATTTCGCAAACCTGAGGCAATTCCTACAGTTCTAATTTGAATAAAAGAAGGTCCCGGAGAAGAAATTCCAGTTCCTTGGATTGGACTTACATTGGAGTCGTATACACCGTTAGGTCCATAAGTTTGGTCCGGACCATAATAAACGTACGGACGGGAGAAAATTTCAGCGAGACCGGTAAATAATTTGTATGGGTTTCTTGGATGTAACGGATTCGCGTCGCTTTTTGCATCGTCACCTAAAGCTTTCGCCAACGCCACGATAAAGGGAGTCAGACGATTTCTTTTATTCCAGTTCGTGTTTACTTGAGAAGCAGGAGTATCCGTAGTTCCTAAGAAACCAAGTTGTTTGATCACACCTGCATTTTGAGATACTACAGGAGGGATCATACCATATACAGTGGTTGGATCCGGAATCAAAAGAGGGAATAATGCGGAATATACCGCAGTCACTTGGAAACCTTCATTCCCTGCTAAACCATATCCCCAACCTTCTACTAAGAAAACCGAATCTCCTGGTTCATTAGATAGATCTTGAAAATTCGTATCCTGAACTACCCAAGGTCCGGCTTGGGTTCCAGAGTCAAAGGACTTGATAGGGGTTCCTTTTTTCTGCCAAAACCCATTAAAGTTTGTACAATCATCTTTTAAAGGACCACAATTAGGGCTCAGGTTCATCATTCCCATGATCCCGTTTCCGATCGCGGTGATGAATAATGCCTCTTGGTAAGTAACTGTTGCGGCTAACTTAGCTCTCACAGGAAGAACTGCTACGAATCTTTTTTCGTATAGAAGCCATTGTAGATTTTTGTAAAATGCTTCTTCTGCACTTGCCACAGGAATGGGCGCCGGAGCAGTTTCAGTAATTGAATAGAATCCTTTATTGGTTAATACGGCAGAAGCAGCAGTTTGATCCACTCCTCCAAGATAAATACGTCTTTCTCCACCTGTACCTGGATCGATTTGAACATAGTATTTGGAAGTATTCCAACTAGGTTGATATTGTAACGGATCGCCGTTAGGAGCAATCGGCTGTCCCCCACTATCTGTTTGGCTATAATAAGGACCGTAACCTTCTAAGGTAACCTTAACAATCCAATCCAGCATCCATGGAACAGTCTTATTGTATAATTTATCAAATGTAGCTTCGGCAGCAGGATCCGTAATTTGTTGAGTTTCTCCACGAGAAACAGCCTCTAAAATGGAAAGAACTCTAGTATTAAAACCTATTTTATATACCGAACCATCCCTAAATACCTTGGAACTAGTGCGACTTAATTCGGTAATATTCTTAAAATTGAATGAATCACCGGAACCGATCACGGATCCCATACTGAACATTGCATCACCTAGGGTTAGCTCACCTCCAGTCGTGAAGGGAGCCGCGTCGGTTAAAGCATTATGAGTGGTTTGAGCCGGATTCCATCTATAACCATAATTATCAGCAAGAGTCAGAACTATGAAGAGGGTTTCCAAAGAAGAAAGAGGACGGCTTTCCACATCCGTTTGGCGATTTCTTCCATCACCATCTAATTGCAGAAGATCCTTAAATGTTTGGCTGGAACCGGAAGAATTCCGCATAAAATCCAGCAAGTAAGCATTTTTAGCGGTCTCTTTCAGAACGTTTACAGTTACATCCCCCTGAGCAAAAATTAACCCCTTAATCGTTACGAAAAGGTCACGCAGCATTGTTCTCAATTCAGCAGGTTTCAAAATACCACCCGGAGAATTGTAAGCAGCATTCGTAGAATATTCGTTGGCGCTGAGCTCTACAGGAGATGTAGTATTTGCAGTGAAAAAGTTTTCTGAGTTTATTATAAAATTCTTAAATGAGGTTTGAGGAGTCATTTGGTCCTCAAACCCGGCAGCCTTATACATCATCTCGCCGAAATCGTAAATAAGAGAGATAAAACCTTCTTTTAAGGTGCGATCTGTAAGCAGAGAAGGAGCAAAAAAGCCACCCAACAGACTCTCGACTCCTGTGCGGAACGTAGTATTTTTACGTAATCCTTTATAAAGAAAATCTTCTATATCATGAAGAGTATCTACAGTATCCGGATCTACCAAAAGATCTGCAGTATCGTGAATAGAAGTAGCGACTTGATTTGCAGTTTTAGTATTGTACTCGATCAGAAGTTGGTTCGCGCCAAGCGGCATCAAATTACGAACTACAGGTTTTTTATAATGACGGATCTTTTCAAAAACGGGCTGGATAGAAGAATATGCCGCAGGATTCGAAGTTTGCATCTTTTCGATCATGTCTGCAAGACCCAAAGAAAGAGTTTGAACGGCAGTCCGACTCTGCAACATAGCGGATTCTAAGGCGCGAATTGTGCCTAAATTATCCGTTCTTGGAGCTTGGGAGAGTGCATCCCCTAAGGCTTCATTAAAGCCAACTGGGTCCATATTGGTGAAAAAGCTCTTCACCACGGGATAAGGATTCAAAAAACTGAATAAAGAAACACCTTTGTAATCGTCGGTGTTGTCTGAAAATTGGGAAATTCCGTTCTTATCAGTTCCGGCATGAGAGCAGGCACCGGATAATAACAATATAAGAGAAATGAAAATTATATTTTTCTTAAAATCCAGGAGGCTAATATTCGCCCCTGTAAATTCCCCTATTGGCCGCATTTTCATCCCTTAAACCTCTCTGGGTCCGTGTTCGCTTTTTTGAACAGTTGTTATTTTTCGGAACCAGAACGGCTTCTATTTATACCGTAAGTCTAAAAAATCTTCAATCTTTTTTTATATCAACTGTTCTAATCGTGTATCGATCGCTATACTTGTACATACTATAACGGTATAGACAAGGACTTTTTTCACTATAATTGGTAGTTTTTAGGATAACGTACGTTATTTTTAACTGTCTTATACGTCTCTTATTTTCTCCTAATTTCACTTAAAATCATGTTCTAAAGCATGATTTAATCAAGGTTTCGAATAAACGCACGTTTACTTTTTGGAAAGTTTTTATTGACAGAAGGTAATTTCAGAAGCCGCTAAAAATAAAAAAGGCCGAGAAAACTCTCGGCCTTTTCTTTATTACATTTTGGATATGGAACTAAGCTGTTGCCGCTTTCCTTTTGTAGATAGCGTAACCAATTGCTGCCAATCCTAATATCAGCCAGATATACCAGAACTTCACAAGAAGAATGGTAACAGCAGTAATCACGAAAGCCACGACTCCAAACACTATGGAAAGAGCTGCCTTCCCCAATTCTCCCACAAAAGGAACAAAACTTAAGAGAGAAAGTAATGGTCCCGCAAGAAGGTTAAAACTCACCCACATTGCAATGAAACAACCAAGTCTCATCAGCCATTTTGCCGTATTATCATCACTTTGGATGTCCTTCATAGTGGTTTGGAAATCGCCTACGGAGGCATTCAGAAATTTATTACCTTCTTCGCTAGTAAACTCTCCGATGGAGCCTCCGCTCACAGCCCCTACGAAAGTCATATTTTCTTCCGGAACCGGGACTAAAGATACGCTGATTCTTTCACAACCTTCGGTTTGGTCGCTCGCGCATTTTTGCGATAAATAGATATAATCTCCTTCGGCAATTCCTTTCGACAATTCTCCTGATCCAGGACTTACAGAAGGTACTGCAGAAGTTAGGTCTACTTTGGTCAAATTCACGCTATATGTTTTACCATCTTCGGCTTTCACTTTCGCGTCAGAAGCAACAGAACTCTTATCATCCACAGTCGCCTGGTAGAAAGGTTTGGACTTACATGCAGGATCTTTGAAATTTCTAGGATTTTTGGGAGAAGAGATCCAATCCAATTCACAATCGTAGACCGTCTTTTTGGTTTTAGAGTCTTCTTTGCTGGTTTCTTCCCAAGCATATACTTCGGAAGATTGAGAATAGGAAATATATTTTCCAGGTTTTACGAATTCTCCTCCAAGTGTATCAGCGCTCAATTTACCGGTAATATATGAAGCAATTCCCGGTTTTGCTTGGGCAGCAGGTAACGCACCTTTGAGAGCGGCACTTGCTTGCTCGCAAGTTTCTACTTGAAATATCAAATATAATGAAAGTGGAAAGAGTACTACCCCTGCCAACATTCCTTTGAACGAATCACCGATGGATCCGAATATGCTCGAACTTTCCCCTGAATCTTCAAACGCCATGAAAAAACCTCCCAACTGGCCTTAAAAAAGACGAAAGGGCATTTTACATTCCACACAATTCGGTAGGCAATATCTTTTTTCCAACCTAAAAGTCCGTTGGTTCCTTCACAAAACGTACGTTTTACAAAATGAGCATTAAATCGCTTAGTCCACAAATTTTTTAGAAGCCGTTTTAGATCCTGCGAAAGGCCTAAAAAATCGAAAGGTCAATTCTAATCCAAGGTGTAAAGATCCCGTGAATTACTCCAGTTCCCACAAACTGCCGCCGAAGATTTCTCATTGCTTATTTTAGAATCTTCTGATAGAGGAAAATCTCGTTCTCCCACAAGGCCCGCCTCCCCACCCAAACCAGGGTGGGGGCGCCCTTTATCACACGTTGGAGTTCCAGCATTACTTTCGAAATTCTTGGATTAGATCCTATCTAATTGGGAAGTCGTTTGGAATTTTTAGAATGGACTCAATAACTTCAAAGATTCTAGAATAATTCCAGCCAGGCTTTGCGGATATCAGACTTTTCCATGAAGTAAGTACCGATCAGCGCCGCATCTACATGGGAACGGAACTCATCCAGGTCAGCCTTACTCTTCACCCCAGACTCTCCTACTTTCACAATATTGGGAGAAAGTTTGGATGCTACCTTAGGAACCAGTTCCTGATGGATTGAAAAATCATCCAAGTCTCGAGTATTGATACCGACTATATTTGCACCTGCCTTGGCAGCAATAGTCGCTTCTTCTTCCGTATGGATCTCTGTGAGAACATCCATATTATATTTTTTTGCTTCTTTGATGAGTTCAGCAAGTTTTTCAGGTGTAAGTATACGAACTATAAGTAGAATTGCAGCTGCTCCAAATTCCCTTGCTTCTGCCACCTGCTTTGCATCTAGTATAAAATCTTTTCTTAATATAGGTATATTCACCTGAGAAGAAACATTCTTTAGATCTTCAAGGGATCCGCCAAAATATTTTTTGTCTGTGAGTACGGAGATCGCAGTTGCTCCGCATTCAGAATAGGTTTTTGCAATGGAGACTGCATCGTATTCTTGCCGGATGATTCCGGAAGAAGGGCTCATTTTTTTACATTCCGAAATGATTGAAAATTTGCGAGAACGTAGAGATTGCCATAATCCGGTCCCCGCATATGGGGAAGGACTATATTCGGGAATCGTTTCAATTTCCCTTTTTTTATTTTCTACGATTTCTTGGAGAACCCGATGTAATGCCATCATCGGTTATGCGCGAAAAGTTCGAAGTGCCTCGTCTTCCGTTTCTCGGATATCAAATAGAGAGGTAAGTTCGATCACATCGAAAATTCTTTTCACCGCTGGTTTGATCCCGCAGATTTTGAGACCGCCTTCTTTTGCGTTCAATTTTCTGAGTGTGGAAATACATGCTCTAAATCCGGACGAAGACATATAGTCCACATCTTGCATGTTCAAAATAACCCTGGTATGTCCTTGGTTATCGATTAGATCGTTCAGATTTTCTTCCACCTCGTTTGCGATAGAAACGTCCAAACGTCCCTTGAGGTAAACTATAAGAACTCCATCCTGTACCTTGTGATCGAGCAAAGGAACCTACCCTAGCGATAAATTAGAGACAATTCTCGGTGCGAAAAATAGCCTGTCAACCAAGTTCCCCACGATGAAGAATTTTCCTACCTCCCTATTAGGTCAAAGAGTCCTGGTTCTCGGCGGGGGAGTTTCCGGAATGGCGGCTCTCCGACTTTTGAAAGAGAGACAAGCGAATGCTGTTCTTTGTAATTCGGAAGCTCTTCCAGATTTGAATGTAACATTCGTAGGCGAAGATGTAATTTTAGCGGACCTTCTTCCAATCGCTCTCATCGTAAAAAGTCCGGGAATTTCTCCTACCCATCCAGTAATTTTACAGGCACACTCTCTCGCAATCCCAGTTGTTTCCGAGGTGGAATTGGCAAGAGCATTCTATTCCGGAAAATTGATCGGAGTGACCGGTACGGATGGAAAGTCCACCACCACTTCCCTCACTACTCATTTGGTTTCTTCCGATTTTCCAGGAGCTACTGCAGGAGGTAATATCGGTTTAGCGTTCAGCGATTTTTGCCTAAAACCGGTTCCACTTTCCGTCCTGGAACTTTCTAGCTATCAATTGGAAGATTCCGGTCCATTAGAACTTAATGTATCTATAATATTAAATCTTGCCTCAGATCACCTGGAAAGACATAAAAGTTTGGACAATTATTTCGAAGCCAAGACTAGGATTGTGGACCATTCTAATCCACGCCATACTCTAGTGACTAGCTCCAAACTTTTTAAAGAAAGGATCCAAAAATTAGGATGGTCTTGCAAAATTTCAATCTTCGGTAGAGAAGCGGGAAACGACGCAATCATCTCGGAAGAAGAGAGAACGATCAAAACTGCAAAAGCCATTTACGATGCCAAAAATTTTCCTCTTCCTGGAGGCCATAATTTAGATAACCTGGCTGCTTCTATCTTAGCCGCAGAAGCGATCGGTGCGAAACCGGAAAATATTCAAGGACTGATCGGGACTTTTAAAGGTCTCCCTCATCGTTTCCAGTATGCAGGTAAAGCGGCGGGTATTTCTTTTATCAACGATTCAAAATCTACGAACCTTCATAGTATGCTTGCTGGTTTAAGCACTTGGAAGGACAAAAAAGCCACCTTCTTGATTTTAGGAGGAAGACCCAAAGCGGAACCTTTGGAACCTTTAAAAGAATTTTTGGCTTCTGGTATCGGTTGGGTTTTATTGATCGGAGAAGCAAGGGAAACCTGGGCCCCGGTAATATCCCCTATCTTGGGCTCTCATTTAATCTTAGCAGATAATTTGGAAGAAGGTTTTGCGCAGATCAAAAACGCAGTGCGCTCCGGAATAGCAAGAGTTACGTCGGTAGTGTTTTCGCCTGCTTGTGCAAGTTTTGATCTATATAAGAACTTTGAGGAAAGAGGAGAACATTTCTTGAAACTTGTCTCCGATTGGACCAGAGAGGAACCTTAGATTTATTTAATATGTCCTTGGTGGTTTAGTTTCTCCCAAACCTTGGATTCCACGAATACTTTTAATAGATCCCCATCCAAATGATTTTCTTTGGCTTCCATTTCTAAAATGTCCAAGGCTCTATCTACAGGAACCGCTTTTTTATATGGTCGATCCTGGTCGGTCAGCGCATCGAATATATCTGAGATGGTCATGATCCTAGATTGGACCGGGATATCTTCACCGGAAAGTCCTCTTGGATATCCTGTTCCATTTAATTTTTCGTGGTGAGCATGGGCTATGGTTGGCACCATTTTTAGATCATTTGTCCAAGGGATCTTACTCAAAAATTGGAATGTATGCTCCACATGGGATTCGATTTCCTTTCTTTCTTCGAAATCCAAAGAACCTTTTTTGATGGTTAAAAACCCAAACTCGTAAGCAGAGATCAGATCCAGATTCTCTCCTTCTGTAGTGATGTATTGCATTTTAGCAATCTCTTCTAAAAACTGAGAATTTGCTTCTTCCAAGATAGAAGGTTCATTACTCTGGCTGATGATCTGGAACATGGAGGTGAGTCTTTTACATTCTTCATTAAACTCAAACTCTATCGCTTTTTCGAAATCGGAATATCCTGTAGGTCCATGTTTCTTCAAATATTCTACTTTTCTTAAGTTCAATTTGGATTCGAAATCTTTCTTTAAATATCGAAATCTCCAATCGATCAGACCGATCTCCAGATCTTCTAATTTTTTGGCCTTGACCAAAACCTTTTCTCTTACTCCAACTTTTCCGAAATCGTGAAGTAAGGAAGCATATCTGATTTCTTTAATCTGTTCTTTAGAAAATTTTGTGTCTTTATATTTTCCGGAATCCGCCCGATCTAAGGTTTCTGCAAGTCCTACAGTCAATAGCGCGACTCGAAAAGAGTGACCGCTTGTGGTTGGGTCCCTCGCTTCAATCGCATTTACTGACGCAGTCACAAAGCCTTCGAATAATGTTTCGATCTCTCTTAATAAATAATTGTTTTGGATAGCGACTGCAGCTTGTCCTGCAACTCCTAACACCAATTGAGCGGAATAATCGTCGAAAGGTTGGATCTCTTCCCCTTTCATTTGTTCCACAGTTAATTTTTGATTAAAATTTCGTTTGCGATTGATGAGCTGAAGAACGCCCACCACATCCCCCCTATGACCTTTCATAGGAACAACGAGCATAGACTTTGTATGGTAATTTGATAATATATCGAAGTTACGATTGAAGGAAAATTCTGCGTTCTCCGGCAGATCATATACGTCCTGAATATTTAGGACTTTACCGGTTTCTGCAACATAACCTGCGATACTGGACTTATTAATAGGAAGAATAAACTCTTCTGTATCTATACTCAATGCTGAAATTTTAAAACGTAAATTTCGAACAAATCCGATATCGTCTTGTTCCACCAGATACAAAGAACCGGAGTCCGCATTACAGATCTCTCTCGCACTATATAAAATTTCTCTTAAAAGTTTATCAAAATCTTTTTCGTTCGCTAAACTGATACCGATCCTAGTCAAACGATTGATCTCGTATTTTGCAGTATTAATCTTATGTAAAAGATCAAACTGATCCGTAATCATATGCAGATGTAAAAAACCGTTTGCGAACGTTTTAGAAAGATGAAGATCAGTTGTGATCTCGGGCAATATTCCAAAAATCAGATCGTCTTCGATTTCGGTATTTTTATAACCTTCATAACCTAGGTCCGCATTCAAGATGAACCTGGCCAAGATCAGGGGATTATTCTTTAGCTGTTCTCTGATCTTAATATGCTCTGATTCTAATGCTTTGGAGGAAATATAAAAGAGAGTATTAACAAATTGTGGAGTATCCCTGATCTCTGCAGACTCGAAAAAATCGTTTAGATCGATCAATTCTGCCTGGATCTTGGTGCGGAGGATCGAAAGTCTTCCGGCAAGAGTTGCGGAATCCGTTACGATATATTGCTTAAACTTGGATTCCATCCTGATTATCCCATCCTAAGCATCTTTTAAAATCGTGAAAAGGAGTTTTTTTCAAGTTTTCGCCTTGGACATCCTTCGAAAAACGGCCGTTTGGCTTAATTCGTCTTTCTTTCGGAATATACTTTATCTTTAATGATCTTGGACCAATCCTTTACGAATTTTTGAGAATGCTCGTATCCTATTTCATATAATCTTTTGTATTCATCCCAATCGAATGTAGAAAAATCTCTCACTGGTAATTCGACGAATATATCAGAATTTTCTTTTGTTTTAAGAAGATTATTTCGACTGGATAATAGCATGGATCTCATAAATAACTCACCTATATGAGGGAAGGAATATCTATCTTCCTTTTTCATAAACTGATTTCCCAAAAGTTTTAAGGCAGAAGGCCCTTCTCCAGGGAATCTTGACTCAACGAGTAATCCGTAAGTCTGATCCTTATTTGGCTGAGACCCTGCTCCTAAATCAACGGAGACTAAAACATCAGCTCCCTTTCTTCTCACCAAAGTACCAGGAAGATTATCCCAAAGTCCTCCATCCACATACAAGGAGCCGTCAGTATAAAACGGAGGAAAAATCCCAGGGATAGAAGTACTGGCTCTGATTGCTTTCCAAACTTCTCCTTCTTCGAATACTTTCGGTTTTGAATTTGTAAGATCGCATGCCACAGCTAAAAAGGGGATCAATAGAGTTTCTATTTTTCTATTCCCGAAAAATTCTTTGATAGCTCTGGAATATCTTGCTCCTCTCAAAATAGAAACGAACGGAAGAGTATAATCCCTCGTAAGTTTTGCTTCTATCCAAACTTCTTTGATCAATCGGAGAGATTCGTCAAATCCATATCCCATCGCAAATAATCCGGCCATGATAGAGCCTGAGCTAGTTCCTCCGATCAGATCAATTGGTATTCCCGCTTCTGTTAAAGATCTGAGTAACCCTAAATGTGCAAAACCTTTTGCTCCTCCGCCTGAAAGAGCAACTCCAACGGATCTACTTTCTAATCTTCTTGCGATGCGATCAAATTCTCCGGCTCTATTCTTTCTCAAGATAAGTTTTTGGCCTGGCAATTCATGAAGAGTATTTTCCAATTCTTCCCAACGACTATAAGAATCTTCCAAATAAATTACAGATTCTTTCGTGGTTTCTCCCAAACTTTCTCCTTGGATCAAATTCCAAGAATAAGAATTTTTTAATATTGGTCTTCCAGTTTCGGCGAGAAGAAGGATACGATCTGCCTGCCTAAGACTCGCTTCCGTCCAAAGTGGATCTCCAGAAGGTCCCACTTCGAATACAACGTTATCGTATTCCTTCTCCAGTCCAGCAAACCAAGATAGAATATCTGGAATTCCAAATCGCATTCCGTTTTTTTGAAGTGTCTTTCTGTCTTTTAAAAACTTAGAAAGTTTTTCCTCGTTTACCGGGAGTGCAGAACCGAACGATTTTAAGGATTTGGAAAGTTCACTTGAAAAATGTTTAAGAGGAAAACCTTCTGTGACAGGAACTAATGCAATCGTATGAACTTTTCGACCAAAGCGAGAAGATTCTTTGTTTTTTTGTCCCAATCTTCTGGCGATTGTTTCTGTCACATGAAATAAAGCCTCTGGCGATTCAGAGATAAATTTCCGGAATCCATTTCTAGAAATTTGTATTACCTGAGAGGAACGTACTGCATACACTGAAGCAGAACGAGGCTCACCTGTGAGCAAAGACATCTCACCAATGATATCTCCCTTTGCAAATTCTCCTTCGCCAGTAATATTTCCTTGGTCATCAGAAACACTGTATCTAAATCTTCCGGACAATATTATAAAAAGTGAATTTCCAGGTTCTCCCTGGAGCATCAATCTTTCTCCGCCTGGAACATACAACCATCTCAAATAAGGAGTCAGTTCCCCTATTTTTCTTCGATCTATATGAAATAATAATTCTAGATTAGAAATAAATCCGAGAAGTTCCTTATGACTTGGTTCATAAGAAGCCATCCTAAAAAATCTTTTGGTCTCTAATCTTTCCTTCCAACGTTTAGAAGTTTCTGGATGTTCAATTTCCCATTTATGCCAGTTCTTAGTACTAATCCTTAAAAGTTTGGAGTCAGTTTCAGTTCTTACTCCAAACTTACCTTCTTTCCAATGGAAAAATCCTGCTTCTCCAAAATGAGAACCAGGCCCCAGGCTTCGGACCATTAGCTCTTCTCCGGAGGAAGCCTTAGTAAATTCCTCACATTTGCCTTCTAAAAGAAAATAAAACCAAGCAGAAGATTTTTCTGAGGCAATTAAAACTGTGCCAGAGCTTATAGATTTATATTCGAAAAGTCCTGTAAAAGAAGAAGTTTCTACCGGATCCCAATCCCGGAACAATTCCTGGTTAGATGAAAATATAGATCCAAACCTATTATTCTTTGCTTCGGATTTGTTTTTTGTTCCGACTTTTTTCTTTTTTTCTCTCACTGCGTTATTCTCTGGTATAAGCTAAAAAAACAAACTAAGTAGAAGAAATAGATACTGCAATCGGAAATATACTCTTATACGGCTCACAAAAGAAAAACGCCCAAAGGAAAAAATCCTAAGGGCGCAAACAAAATGAATAGGAGATCTAAGTTAACGATTAACGTTTGAGACCCAGGACTTCCTGTAACATTTGGTCTGTGGTCGTGATCGTTCTGGAGTTTGCCTGGAAACCTCTCTGAGTTACGATCATATCAGTAAACTGATCGGAAAGATCCACATTCGACATTTCTAATAGACCAGCGTTGATCTTTCCTCTACCTGCGATACCGGCCTCGCCGATCAATGGTTCTCCTGAGTTATTGGAGAATGCGAACATTGTATCTCCAGCTTTATCCAAACCGGCAGGGTTATTGAAAACTGCTGTTGCAATTCTTGCTAATGGTTGTTTGATCCCGTTGGAATAAACACCTGTTACTGTTCCGGAATTATCAATGGAGAAGGACTCCAAATATCCCATGGTATATCCGTCTTGTTTTACAGCTTTAGTAGTAAAGTCGGAAGAGAACTGAGTGATTCCGTCTACCATTCCAGCTTCACCTAAAGATAAATCAAAACTTTGGGTCTGAGGATTGCCAGGAAGTTTAAAGGAAACTTTTGCATTCAATTTTCCGGTGTTCATCACATCTGTTCCGTCGGAAACATAAACGATCTTACCGTCAGGAGTGAATCCGAACTCAAGCTCGGTAAGTCCAGGCATTTGAGTGTTCTGTCCACCTGTAGCAGCAACATCCACCGAAAGTTGAGTGGCGTCAGTTAAAGACGTTCTGGCCTTCCAAGTGTTTTCGCGAACTTTATAGAATTCCATTTTAAATTCTCTTTCAGCACCTTGGTCATCAAAAACTTTGATAGTAGTTACATGTCCCCTTCTTGCCTTAGGGTCCGGATCGTTGATCATAGCGGTGATCTCTTCTGGAGTAGCGTCAGGCGGAACTGCTTGCACGGAAGAATTCAAGTTGGATCTGAAATCCACTTTGGAAGTAGCTCTTGCAGGTTCTTTAGAATATACCGGAATGATAATATCTTCGATCGAAGCGGAAGAGTTTATATATTTATTCCCTTTCTCATCTAAGCGAGAATTCCAACCTTGGACTTTCAAACCGTTTGCAGGGTTTACATAATAGCCATTCTTGTCTAAGTTAAAGGCACCGGCTCTGGTATAGAATTGTTTGTCCCCATCTTTCACGATAAAGAAACCTTCTCCGGAAATCGCAACGTCCGTATTCTTACCGGTTGTTTGTAAAGCACCTTGGGTCATGATCTTATCGATTGCAGCGATCAATGCTCCGAGACCAACTTGTTGAGGGTTCACCCCACCAATGTTTTCCTTAGGCTCGGAAGCTCCTCTCAACTCCTGGGAGATCATGTCCTGGAAAGTAACACGTTCCGTTTTAAAACCGTGGGTGTTCACGTTGGAAATATTGTTACCGATCACGTCCATCCGCACTTGGTGGTTTTTTAAACCGGAAACTCCTGAATAAAGGGATCTCATCATGGCGCTTATACCTCGAAATTTTCTATTTAATTAATAATTACTGTCGTTCGGTTTTCCTGGAAAACTCCAACCTGGAGCTCCGGAACTTGTTTCTTCAAAACTAGAATCATTCTGATTTTGTAATGTATCTGGAAATTGTTGCGGTTGAGCTGTAGAAGGTCCAACAGCTGCATTAGAGGAAGATCCTAAGCCACCATTAGGCCCTGCAGATTTCGGAGCAGGTGTTCCAGTTTGCCCTTCTTGCTGGTTGATGATCGCAGGATCAGTGATTAAAGTAATCGCATCAATCTCTACTGTTCTACCGTTTACTCTAACAAAGGATTTTCCTTCTCCGTCGAAGAACAATGCTCCTGCGGTTCCCACCACATTCTCTCCGGTCACAAAATCAGGACCGGAAACGATCTTTCCTACAAGGGAGAAACTTTGGCGATTAGTCATCTTGCCGATCCCTTGGGAGATATTATTCATCTGCTCTAAGGAAGAGAACTGAGCCATTTGTGCGATAAAGTCTTGGTCTTTAACCGGGTTCGTAGGATCTTGAGAAGAAAGCTGAGTGATCAACAGTTTTAGAAAATCATCTTTTCCTAATGCTTTCGCGGTAGAACGGATCTCGATCCCTTGGAGACCGCTTTTTTCTTCCTTCTCCAATTTATCAAAATGCTTCCTTAAATCGTAACTTCTGTCTCCTTCGAGATAACGGCTACGTGTAGCTTCGTTAGAAACCGCGTTTGCTTCAGGCATGATCCTCTCCTTAAACCAAGATGTTTAAGCGTTTATCAGTATTCTTTTCGGCGAATTCCGAATTTTCTATAGAGTCCATTTCCGAAACTTCTTCCAAATCGGAAGAATTCGAAAAATCTGAAGTTTCGAAACCAAAACCTTCTTGGTCGAAGAATCGAGAAGAGTCCTGTCCATCCCAACTCATGCGTAAAGAATCCTCGGATTCCACTATTAAGGATTGTAGATCTAATCCTTGTTCTTTAAAATCTTTGCGAAGTTGCTCCAAATCTCCGGCGAATAATTTTCGAACCTGATCCGATTCTACTAAAATTTTACCTTGGACTTTATCATCTTCCACAGTAATACGTAAGGAAACTCTTCCTAATTCTCTCGGATTCAATCTAAGAGTGGCTTCCGATTTTCCATTCTCAACTATATTCAATTTTGCTGATTGAACTAACCTCTGAAAATTTTCCTTCATTTGAGCACGATCCATTGAAGATCCAGGATTTGTTTTAGAAGGTTTAGAATTTTGTCCGGAAACTTCTGGGTTCTTTTCTGCGATCCCGAGACCCGCTTTTAATAAAGTGAATGTGGTCTCATTCCCGTTTCTTTGGGAGAAGTCCTGATTTTGAGATCCTTTACCGGAAGTATCCGATTTGGAAGCTTCTTCCACCTGAGCGGCTTTCGCCGCCTGGTTTTTGGAAACCATAGAAAGAGTTTCTTGTTTTTTCTCTCTGGTGATCTTCCAGTTCTCGGATTCGGGAATAAAATTTTCTTTATGAGAATCTTTTAATACTGTAAGTATTTTTTCTTCATTGGCTGGTTTGGAAAATTTACGAGCTTCTTCCAAACTTTTTAAACCTTCATCCAGACTTTCTTTTTCAGGAGTTTTTTTGGATTCTTTAATAGAACGTTTTTCTTCCGACTGACTCAATTTCAGAACGGAAACATTTCCTGCTTCTTCTTTTTGTTCAGCCTTAGGAGCTTCTTCTTTTACATGTTTTTGGATCTTTTTGAATGATACGGATTCTTCCTGGTTTGCAGCCGCAGAGACTTCTTTTTCTTTTTTGGCTTCAAGTCCTGCCAAGAACACACTCATCTGTGTGATAAAAGGAGAATCTAATTCTTCGGCCAAGAATTCAGAGTCGGTCTCCGCTTCTAACTCGGAATCGGTTTCTTCTAACTCTGCTTTCTGGACCTTCTTCTCAGAAAGACGAACTAATTTTTCATTGTCTTCTTCTTCCGAATCGGTCTCTTCTACTTCATCCTCTTCGGATCTTACGAATAATTCAGGCTCTTTAGATTCTTCCATTTCGGAAGGTTTTTCTTCTTTGATTTCGGACTTTTGTCCTTCTTCCAAAACCTTTTGAGAGCGGAGTTGGATAGACTTCATCAGGTCCATAAAACTCACCGAAGGGGCGGAAGCTTTTTCAGAAACATTAGATACCTTTGGCTCCGCCGAAAGCGAATATCCTTCTTCTCTGCCTGGTCCTTCCGTTCTGATCTGCATAGTTTGCCCCTTGCAGTATAAGGATCGAAATATCTGTGGATTCCTTGATATAATTATAAGATTATCTTCTTCCTTTATTGGATTATGTCGCTTTATTCCAGCCTTATCCGTTCTCCCTTAGTTTATTGTGCTTTTGGTGCAGGTGTTCCTACCATAAGAAGGTCCAAAATTTCGGTATTTCCCTGAGTTTCCGCTAGGTAGAAGGAATCGTATCCAAGATCATCCTTTAGATCCGGATCAGCACCATATTGCAATAATGCCTTAAAAATTTCCGTTCTTCCAAAAAGAGCCGCATACATTAAAGCGGTCTGGCCAGAAAAATTCTTTTGGTCCACGACACATTTTGATTGGAAGAGTTTTTTTACGATACCGAGATGGCCCTTAAAAACGGCACCCATTAAAGCCGTATTTCCACGATTGTCCTTGGAGCATGGATCCGCTCCTTTTGAAAGTAGGAACTCCACTGCTTCTTCCTGACCGTAGTATGCAGCATAGATTAGAGCAGTATATCCCTTGGAGTCCTTGGATTCAATATCGATCCCTGAATCCAAAAATTTTCCAAGGCCTACAATATCCCCGATTTTTGCAGAATCGTAAAAAGCAGAATTTCCGTCTCGGACTGGCTTATAACCTTCTTCCTCCGCCAATAAAAAATAACAGAAACCGCATACGAAGTATATTATAAAAAAAGAAAATAACTTCATGATCCACTCTTCCTTGCGGCCTTTTTAGGGGCCGCATCTTCTATTCGAAAAATATTATTATAGTTCGCTTGAGATCTTTTTGACTTCTTTCAACTCGACTCCCACTTCTTTCGCCAGTCTTTCACCATATTCCGGGTCCGCAGCATACGTATGAGCGACTATCTTAGTTTTAATTTTGGGATTTTGGACGGATTTTAGATCGCCTGCAAAGTTACGGATCAGCGCCGACTTTTCTTTCTCGCTATAACTTCTATACAGTTCTCCTGCTTGTTTGAAGTTTAAAGTTTTTCGGACCATCGTCTGCTGGGTCGTGCCACTCAGCTTAAAATTGGAGAATTTATAATCCTGATCTTCCGAATACTTTCCTCCCGATCTAGATTGACCACCCTGATAAGAATTCGGCTGGTAGTTGATATTTCCCTTACCTTCCGAATATTTTAAGGCTCCGTCTTGACCATGAGAAGAAACTATATTAATAGGTCGATTGACCGGAAGTTGGATACCATTCACACCTAATCTATATCTCTGGGTATCCGCATAAGAAAATAATCTTCCTTGCAAAAGTCTATCTTCCGAAGGTTCGATCCCAGGAACCAAATTCGAAGGAGCAAATCCTGATTGTTCCGTGTGTTCGAAAAAATTCTCCGGAACTTGATTCAAGGTCATTTTTCCTAATATTACCGTTTTCAGATTCGGAATTCGGATCCATTCTTTGGTAGCATCCAAAGGATTAAATTCAAAATCGTTTAATATCTCCGGCTCCAAAATCTGAGCTTCCAATTCCCAAGAAGGGTTGTTTCCTTTTGTGATGGAATCATATAAGTCTTTTGTCATATGATTGAAGTCTTGAGACTGTATCTTGGCAGATTCTTCCGAATTTAAGGTCTTGATCCCTTGTTGGCTTTTCCAATGGAATTTAACGTACGAAACTTTACCTGAAGAATTTACGAATTTGAAAGCGTGTACTCCGTTTCCGTCCATCTCTCGATACGTGGCAGGAGTTCCCAAATCGGAATATAAATAAGTCAGCATATTCGTACTTTCTGGAACATGAGCGAAAAAGTCGAAGAACCGATTCGGATCCTGTAAATTCGTTACTGGAGAAGGTTTGAGAGAATGTACCATGTCCGGAAATTTCATGGCGTCCCGAATGAAGAACACAGGAAGATTATTCCCTACTAGATCCCAGTTACCTTGGTCCGTATAAAACTTGGTCGCAAATCCTCTAGGATCTCTTAATGTTTCCGGCGATCCGCTAGGATGAACCACTGAAGAAAAACGTACAAATACCTTAGTCTGTTTTCCTTTTTTGGAAAATAACGCTGCTTTGGTCAGTTCGCTCTGGTCTCCATAACTAATAAAAGTTCCGTAAGCGCCGGTTCCTCTGGCATGCACCACTCTTTCCGGAATTCTTTCCCGATCAAAACGAGCCAATTTCTCGATCAAATGAGAATCTTGAAGAAGCACCGGTCCCGTTTCTCCAGCAGTTTGAGAGTTCTGGTTATCACCTACCGGTGCCCCATTCTCTCGGGTCAGAGTTTCAGCTGACAAGGAATGAGAGAAGATAACTCCTAGGAACAAAAGTCCGTAGATAATCTTTGTTTTCATATTTCTACCTCGGATCTAGATTTAGAATTATTCTAAATCTAGATCAATTCAAAATAATTGGAAACCGAAAAAAATTAGAATTATTCTAAACAAATGGTCAAAATGACAGAAATTCTTATTTTTTTGAAATGGAAGGAATTGAACTTCAGAAAAACATAAAAAGTCCGGCCTTTTAGAAGCCCGGACTTAGGGGAAGAAGTAGAGTTTTAGGAAAATTTAGATAAGTCGAGATCTCGGCTGGAATGATTTCTCAATTATAGCCGGCGAGTTCTTCTAGGATCCAAGCGTGAGCGTCCTGGACGGTTTTGTACAAATCTTCCAACTTATGAAGATCCATTTTTAAGGAGCCATTCTCAAAATGTAGGTGTACATGTCCGCAATTTGCGCATAAATCCACGATAAAGTAATTCCTTTCTGAAATCCGAATCGGGCGGCAGTATTCTTCCATAGATGTCCTCTTTCCCATCAGGTTCTTTTTCTTTAGAAAATTGTCAAATTGATTTTGAGACTCATTATTGATAAAAATGACTGTATATGAAAAATAGCAGAATAAGAATACGAATCCATCAGAAGACATTCTGACTACAAGCGACAGCGATCATAGCGGAAATCCGGCGATGCACCATCGTAAAAGTATAAGGCACTATATTAAAGAATCATTATGGTGCTTCGCTGATTGAGCGGAGAGCGCGGTTCTCGCCAAGCGAGAAGTCGCCAAAACTCGTATCTTACTTGGAACTATGGATCTCTTGCAAAGAACGGATGGTGAAACCTTTATCAGTCATCTCCATCATTCCTTTGATTAAAGCCTTAGCAGCACTCGCAGTAGTCAAACATGGGATCTTGTAACGGATCGCTGCTTGGCGGATTGCAAAACTATCGTCTCTAGTCACTCTACTAAGTGGCGTGTTCAGTATAAGATGGATCTTGTTCTCTCGGATATAATCTAATGCAGTCGGGAACTGGTTATCGTATACCTTATTGATCTTGGAGGAAAGTATTCCATTTTCGGATAAGAACTTATGGGTTCCTTCGGTGGCGATCAAAATGAATCCTAGATCAGAAAGATCCTTGATATACTTCAGTAGATCTTTTTTGTCCTTATCATTTACAGAAACGAATACCGTACCCTTAGAAGGAAGTTCTTCTCCGGCCATGTATTGAGATTTTAAGAATGCCTCTCCGGCAGTGTCTGCAATTCCCATTACCTCGCCTGTGGATCTCATTTCCGGCCCGAGGATTGTATCCACTCCGGGAAATTTATTAAAAGGTAATACTGCTTCCTTCACGTTTACGGTAGGGAACACCATTTCTTTTGGAAGTGGTAATTGTTTTAAGGTCTCACCCATCATGATACGGGTAGCGTATTTTACAATAGGGTGGCCAAGAGCCTTGGACACAAAAGGAACCGTTCTGGAAGCACGAGGGTTTACCTCGATCACATATACAACTTCTTCCTTAACTGCATATTGGATATTGATAAGTCCCTTGACCTGCAATTCCAATGCAAGTGCTCTTGTAGCATTTCTGATATCATCTAATACTTTTTTGGACAAGGATTGAGGAGGAAGAATACAGGCAGAATCTCCGGAATGGATCCCTGCTTCTTCAATATGCTCCATGATCCCAGCGATAAACACATCTTTGCCGTCGCAAAGTGCATCCACATCCACTTCTACCGCATCTTCTAAGAAGGAATCTATAAGAAGCGGTCTGTCTTCTGAAATTTCCTCTGCCTTCTCCATATACTTATCCAGCTCTTTTTCTTCGCTGATGATAAGCATAGCTCTTCCGCCCAATACGTAACTAGGGCGAACAAGCACAGGATAAGTGATATTATTTGCGATTTTCCTAGCCTCTTCCATAGAAGTAGCTATTCCGTTCTTAGGAGAGATCAATTTCAGTTTTTCTAATACTTCTGCGAAACGTTTTCTATCTTCCGCTCTGTCTATGGAATCCGGGCTTGTTCCTAAAATTGGAACTCCCCTACTTTCCAGATCTTTTGCAAGTTTGAGAGGGGTTTGTCCACCGAATTGGATAATCACTCCATCCGGTTTTTCCTTTTTATAAATCTGTATTACATCCTCTAAGGTAAGAGGTTCAAAATATAATCTGTCGGAAGTGTCGTAGTCCGTAGAAACAGTTTCCGGGTTGGAATTCACCATGATGGATTCCACTCCCAGATCTTGTAGAGCGAAGGACGCGTGACAGCAACAATAATCGAACTCTATTCCTTGTCCGATTCGGTTCGGTCCGCCACCTAGAATGATTACGGATTTCTTAGAGGTTACGTTTGTCTCATCCTCTTCGTCATAAGAAGAATAAAAATACGGCGTATAAGCTTCGAATTCTCCGGCGCAGGTATCGATCCTCTTATAGATAGGTTCTATTTTAGAAGATTCTAATATTGCTTCCAGGTTCTTTTCTTCTTTTTTGAGAATAGAACCTATTTCCGCCTTTTTTTTATCAGGAGTCTGAGAAGAAGAGAGTACCTTTTCTATCTCCGCTTTTTTAGCAAGGAAGGCTAACTGCCTATTAGCAAATCCTGCTTTTTTTAGTTTTCCTAAAACAGAATTCCCTTTTTGTACGAATTCTTTTTCTAAATTTTGTAGATCTTCGAATTGGTATAAGAACCAAGGATCTATCTTAGAAAGGTTGTGGATCTGTTCTACACTATAACCTTCTTCCAATGCTTTTTTAACATAGAAGATACGCTTATCATTCGGTCTGCGTAAGAATGAATCTATCCTCTCTTTTCTCTGAGGAATAGATAGTGTATGAAATTCGACTAACTCAGCAAAATTTCCATCGGAACCGAAACCGAAACGATCGATCTCTAAGGAACGCATCGCCTTTTGGAAACTTTCCTTAAAAGTTCTTCCAATTGCCATGGCTTCTCCCACGGCTTTCATCTGGACTCCGAGTGTATCATCGGTCCCTGGGAACTTTTCGAAAGCAAACCTTGGGATCTTGGTCACCACATAGTCTATAGATGGTTCGAAAGAAGCAGGTGTAACTCTTGTAATATCGTTTTTGATCTCGTCCAGAGAATATCCAATGGAGAGTAACGCAGCAATCTTTGCGATCGGGAATCCGGTCGCCTTGGAAGCAAGCGCCGAAGATCTGGAAACGCGAGGATTCATTTCGATAACAATCACGTCCCCGTCTGCCGGATTTACTGCGAATTGGATATTGGATCCACCGGTTTCGACCCCGATCTCTCGGATGATACTGATGGACATATCTCTTAAGTTTTGGTATTCCTTATCGGAAAGTGTCTGTTGGGGAGCAACTGTGATGGAATCCCCAGTATGAACTCCCATAGGATCTATATTCTCGATGGAACAAATGATTACCACGTTATCCGCGAGGTCTCTCATGACCTCTAACTCGAATTCTTTCCAACCTAAAACGGATTGTTCTAATAATACCTGGCTAATTGGAGAAGCCTTGAGACCTTTGCCTACAACTTCGTCGAAAGTTTCTTCGTCGTAAGCGATCCCTCCTCCGGTTCCCCCCAGAGTGAATGCAGGTCTTACAATGAGAGGAAGTCCGATCTGAGCCTTGACCTCTGCCGCTTCTTTCAGATTCGTTACGAGCCCGGAGCGAGGAACTTTAACCCCGATCTTCTCCATTGCTTTTTTAAAAAGTTCTCTATCTTCCGCCTTTTTGATCGCGTCTATTTTGGCGCCGATAAGCTCTACATTATATTTTTCTAATATTCCCGCATTATGGCAGGCCAATGCAAGGTTTAATGCTGTTTGACCTCCTACAGTAGGTAGGATCGCATCCGGCTTTTCCTTTTCCAAAATTTTTTGGACGACTGCAACAGTCAGAGGTTCCACATACGTGGCATCCGCCAGATCAGGATCAGTCATGATAGTGGCAGGATTGGAATTTAGAAGGATTACCCGGATTCCTTTTTCTCGGAGGGCTTTGGCGGCCTGGGTGCCTGAATAGTCGAATTCACAAGCTTGGCCGATAACGATCGGCCCGGATCCCAGGATCAGAACGGAGCGGAGATCTTCCCTTTTGGGCATATTATTTCCAGGATTTTTATTCTGGCCTGTACTTCAAGTCTTTCCGAGACAGAAAGAAAAAAGCATTCCGATCAAAGTTCAGATTTTGGGAGGAAATAGTCTCCCGCCTTTCTCCATTTTCCGGAACCGACCAGTAGGAGATCCAACTTACGCTGTAAATCTCCGCAAAGAGAAGCTGGGAGAGGTTTCGTATTCCATGGGTCGGAAATCCTGTCATAGCAGGTATACAAAACACCATTTGGACTCGGAATATAGATCAGCTTTTTGGTCCTGGTTTGGAGCATTCTATGTTTGGAAAAAAGAACCGTCTCTTTTGCATACGAATCGGAAACAGTCACACTATTCCCGTCATTCGGATCGATCGTATGTAACTCCAAAATATTCGGATAACGAATCCTATCCTTTTGGAAGAAATGATCTCCCCGATCCGAAAACCAAATCCCTGTCTCGGAATACACAGAACGATCCTCTCTCCAATTGTCTTCCTTCGGAAGCCTGGTCAGATCCTTTCCGTGCAAAGAAAACTTTTCGGAAGAAGCTCCTAAAACGGAAAGAATTGTAGGAAATACATCCAAGGAGCTTGTGATCCCTTTAAAACTCCGGATTTCCTTTCGTTCGAAAGATTTTGGTAATTTGATAATGAGCGGAATCTTAGTGACACCTTCTCCTCTCAAATGTTCCCCATGACCGTGACTATGATCCTCTTCAAACAAGGATTCACCGTGATCTGAGGTAAGAATGATAAGTGTATCGTCGTATAAACTTCTTCTTTTTAACTCTTCTAAAATTTTCCCGACGGAAAAATCAAAAGCAGTCAAGGAAGCAGAATAGATAGAACGAATCTGTTCTTGTTCTTTTTTATCAGGCTTTTCAGAATTACTCGGATCTACAAAACGAAAATATTTAGAAGGCCCGTAATAGTGGGGATCCGTATTCTTATAAAATGGATACGGCGGACTATAAGGAAAATGAGTTACGGAAGAAAAGTACAGCGCAAAAAATGGGCGATCCTTTTTATCAAACACCGAGAATAAATCAGGCAAGATCCGAGAATCATCCCCCAGACTCGGAAGAGATCGGATAGAAGAGAGATATTCCCCCCCTCCAAAAAATGTCCCTGTCAAAACAGGAAGAAAGAAAACCTGAGACTCTATCGTTCTCTGCTGGGTTAATGTCTCCGCGCTAAAATTCGGAGCATACACATTTTGGAATCCCCAGTTTGCCCTAGGAAAAATATCCCCCGCAAAAGAAGAGACCACATATGTTCTATGAGATTTTCTTAAAATACCTGGAAGTGTAGCGACTGTATTTCCTAATTTGGAACGATCTTCTTTATCCGGGAACATGTCTTGGATTCCATGTTCGAAAGAATATTTACCGCTTAGAAAATCCGCCCAAGAAGGAAATGTCCTGGGAATCGTAGAATGATGATCTAAAAACACAAGAGATTCGGAAGAAAGACGGTCTATATTCGGGGTTATATTCTTCTCCCCTTTTACAAAACCTAATTGATCCTGACGAATACTATCCGCAGAAATGATAAGTACATTCGTGTTAGAAGAATGTTCCAAGGCTTCTTTAGATATAACGTTTTCCCTCTGAGGTCTGGTAAAAAAAGAAAATCCAAAACCTAAGATCACAATTGCAACAAAGATAAGATCTTTTTTAGAGCGAGAAATTAGAATATCAAAGGAATAAAAAGCGGAAGCACTCAAAATACCCCAAGCAGACCCTAAAATATGAAAAGAATAAAATAATATTATAAAAACCGCATATCTAAGTAAAGATTCATAAGACTCGGATTGCCAGAAATACAATCCATTTCGAATAACTTGGATAGCTAAAAACAAAAATAAAGCTGATTTAAAGAAGAAGGGCGAAAAATGATCCGTAATAAAATATAGGAATCCTAGTGCCCAAGAATGCCTATAATAGAAAAATTCTCCGTATACCTGTGGATATTCGGAAACGGATCCACAAAATAGAAGAAATAAAACGGAGACTAAAATTAGATAAATTTTATATATCTCAATCTTCTCCCCAGTCTTCCATCTCGAAAAATCTGGACCTAAAAATAAGATCGCAACTCCTACAAAAAACGCATAAGAGGAAGCGAATACTCCGCTTAAGTCTCTCAGTAACAAAGGGATAAGCCCATAAAAAAGAGAAATAAATTCGCTGATATCTACTCCCATTACATGAAGAGAAGTATTCGTGAGAAGACATAGAAGAGTCAGAACAAATACGAAAACCCCTGAATGGATCCAAGGGTTCCCGGAGTTAAATTCGGATCGGATAAAATTTTTAAATTTAGACCAGAACTCGGACATTTAAAGTATTCCTGCCGAAGGAACGAGGAGTAAAATTTTCCCAATCCAAAGGAAGTGGAGACTGGACGATAATGGCAGCCACACCAGGTTCGTTTTGAGCAATCTCCTCTACTACGTTTTTCAATTTTTCCGTTTTTTTCTCCCAGAAAGAGTAAGGAGGATCCATAAAATACACTTTTGTTTTTTCAGGAATATCGAAACCTGAATAGAATCTAAAGGCGTCTTTGCGCATAACTAAATGAGGTTTTCCTAATTTATCTAAAACACCTTTTAGGCTTTCGAATCTGTCCCATGCAAGTTCCAAAAACACCGCTCTTGCAAAACCTCTACTCAAGGATTCGATCCCCATCTGTCCCGAACCGGCAAATAAATCCACAAATGCAGAATCCTCCATATTCAAACGGCCTTGCAGCTGTAAGGATTCGATAATATCAAATAATGATTTTTTAATGATCGCAGGAGTAAAATTACTCTTACCCTCAGGGCTAACTGGAGAAGGGATCAATTTCCCCTTCAATTCCCCGGTTTGGATCCGAAGACCTTTTGATTTTTTTCCCGGTTTCATTTTTCCTCTTTTCTCTTTTCCAGATTCATTTCTAAAATCCGGATCCGTTTCCCTAATTTAGAATCGGTAGGTACAGATTTAAGTTTTGCCAAAACGGTATTCGCCGCCTCGTATTCCTGTGAAGAATACAATATACATGCATATGTGTAAACACCTTCGGAGTACCGAACGGAAGACTCTCCCTTATTTAGGAAAATTTTACCCCAGCGAGCCCCCGATTCATAGGATTCTAAAACCAATGCACGTTCTAAAAATAAAAAAACGGAATTATAAAAGATAGAAGGTTGTTCCTTGGATCTGGAATAAATACTTAAAAGTGTTTTATCTATCTCTTCCAAGCTGGATTCGGAAGCAACGTATAATAAAAGGATCTTATAATCCAATTCTCCGGATCTAAGACCTGATCTGGAGACCTTTACTAAGGTGTCGTAATTTCCTTTTTTATAATATTCATAGACCTGGTCGAAATCCACCGAGTGGATTGAATTTGATAATAAAAAGATTACGATAAGAATGATGGAAGCGGTCCGAAACGTTACTTTTTGGAAAAAGCCGGACCGCAAAAAGATTAGAGTTCGATTACGTTTGAAGAGCCGCACATGGAGCAGATATGATTTTCTGGGCCGTCAAAAGATCCGTCTGCATCATCTTCCCAACGATGATCACAATCCTCACATACAAAAGTTACGGCGTCCTCATCGAGGTAGTCCTCGTCGCCGTCTGTTTCGTAATCCTCGTCAAAATCATAATTATAAGGCATATTTACACGGAATCCAGGAGGGGTCCGAGAGTCAAGCTAGAGTAGGAATTCCAACCCCAAAAAATAAGTGAAAGGTCCGGGCTTTTTTTAGAACCTGACTTTATACATGCTCTACCAAGCCAACCACAGAAGTTACAGAAAAAAAGCGAATTACAAACCTTTAGTGTTCTTTTTGATCCTCCTAGGTTTGGCGGGGATCGCGTTTTTTTTCAGACAAGATATCAAAAACCTGTTCGCAGGAGATAGACGTTTACTTCTCGAGAAAGAGAGAAAACTACTCCAAGAAGGGATCGTAAAAGGTGAGCCTAAAGAAGGAGAGATTAAAGAATTCAAATCTACTGCAAAAGATTTTGTAATATCTAATCCAAAAGAAGGAATCTCCTACCATTATTCGGCCCTTTCGGGATATTACGAATTCTTACTATTAGGTTTTAGATTCGACTCAGTCACTCTTTCCAAAATTGCTTACACCGGTTTCCAGGAATTTTTAGAACAGGATAGTTCTTATCTTCCTCTTGTAGAAGATTCATATAGACAGGCGCTTAGGGCACAGGCAATCGATCCTGAATTTTTAGAATCAACGGACAATCGTTATCTGATCGCATTCGGAGAATCTATCCGGCAAAAGCTTAGCCGCTCCGCATTGAACAAACTTCTGATCTCTATAGAACCCGAAAAATTAAGTCCTGAATTAAAATCAGGTTACGCTTGGACCTGTTTGGTAGGAAGTGCACTTTCCGGAAACACGGAGTTCTTGAAAAAGATACTTTCTCAGCAAGATATCTCGGGCTCACTTTTACTTTCCGCAAGAGAATCCGATTTTCTAATTGCATTGTCCGAATTCAGAGCAGGGCAATATGTATCTTCCTTAAATTATTTAAGAAGAGTAAAAAACATAAACGAAGACTTTCTGACAGGAAGTTCTAAAATTTTAGAAGCAAGGATATTTTATTACCAAAACCTTTCACCAAAAGCGATCGTATTATTAGAAGAATATTATCCGAATTCGGGGGACAGAAAGGAAGAAGTTCTACTTCTTGCAAAAGAGATACTGTCCAAAAACCAAACCTTGAAAACGAAACTACCCGTAGAGGATTAAAAAATGAAATATTTCTTCTCACTTATACTTTTAGCTTTTTTAGGATGTGGGGTAAAACCTGTGCCTCCTCCTGCGGGAAAATTTTGCGAGCCTATGCTCAAAAATACACAGTGTGTATATTTGGATTTTAGAAATTCTAAGGCGATCTTAGAAGAGAAAGAATATCCGATGAAGTCCACAAGCACCTTGAATTTTTCCTATAAAGTGGACGAAGTCTTTTATGAAGTAGAAGTCCTGAATGAGAACAGAGTTAAGATCACAGGCACCAACGGGTTCCAAAAAACTTTGTTAAAATTGAAAGATAAAGACGAAAGAAAAAAAGAATACGTAAAACTCTGGAAGGCAATCAAAGATCTGTTTTGAAGCGGGCTATAGTCGCTTCGCTCCTGAAGCCCTAAATCGATACTTTTTGAATATTTAAATTTTGAAGAGGACTATAGTCGCTTCGCTCCTGAAGCCCATGCGGTAGACTATAAAGAGATTACCTTTAGGTTCCCCTTTTTACCGTATTTAATGATCTCCTTATCTTTAGTAACAAGATCTGCATTCAAAACTCTTGCAGTCGCTACGATCATTCTATCCGCCGGATCTCCGTGAAAGGTGTCGGGCAAATTTACACTTTCTACAATTACTTCCGGAGTTAAACGATGCGGTTGGATCCCTGGAGCATTATATGCGTCTTGTAGCCATCGATTCAAGGTTCCTGAGATTTGGATTCTTTTTTTAGCAACGAGCATCCCGACTTCCCAACCGGATATTTCGGAGACGAATATTCCTCGATGAGGGATATGCTTATATAATTTTTTAAGAATGGGTTCTTTTTCCATTCTTGGATCTCCTTCCATGAGCCAAATCCAAGCGTGAGTATCCAGAACGATCATCTATTTCAGATCCGCGTCCCAACGTAATCCCAAACTATGAACAATATCTTCATTCTCCTGGATCCGTCCTTTTAGATAGCCGAATAGACGCGCGGCAGTGCTATCTTTAATGGTCACTAACTTGGCCACTGGTTTTCCATGTTTGGTGATGATCACTTCTTCCTGGGTTTCTTGGACTCTGTCCATTAAGCTAAGGCATTTGGTTTTGAATTCTGCTGCGGAAAGTTGCATACTCTCGAATCATAATATGACCAGTCACTAATGTCCAGTTTTTTATGAAAACTCAGGGAGAATCCGCATTCCGCTTAAATTTTGGAAGAATGTATGCCCAAAATTTTCCAACCTACTCGAATGAGCGATATAAGTATTTCCCTATCAAATAATTCCAGAAGGACCGACCGAATCGCAAAAAATGCTCGCTGGAACTGCTTTTTTCTCCCTTATTGATCTACGCATATGAGTGATTCAGGCCGTCCAACTCGTTTTTTCATTTTAGGGATTCTTATTTGTTTTCTATTCTTCTTCTCTTGTGTCCAAGCAAAAGGGAAAGAAAGGCCTAAGGCAGAAAATGGAACCTTAGATCTTAGTACCTGGGATTTTACAAATGATGGAACAGTAGAATTAAATGGAGACTGGCGATATTACTGGAAGGAACTCATTCCACCCAAAAATTTCCAAGACGATCTTGTTTCTGATCCGAGCGGATTCATTCCTATTCCGGGAGTATGGAACGGCCATATTTTAAACGGAGAGCCGTTACCTGCCATAGGGTATATTACCTATCATCTAAGAGTATATCTTCCTGAAACCGCTCCTGACCTTGCGATACGAATCGATGATGGCCAAGGATCCGCATATTCCTTATATTGGAATGGCAAGTTAGTCGCTTATAATGGGCATCCCGGACCTTCTCCTGAAGAAGAAAGTCCAGAGTATCTTGCACAAACCAGTTCCGTTCCTCATGCCAAACAAGTGGATCTAGTGATGTATATTTCAAATCACTATCATCGGAATGGCGGTTTCCAAATGCCGATCTTACTTGGCGAGTCTTCCAAAATTTTTGCCGCTAGAGACAGGAACAGGATGACTAGCGCATTTTTGGCAGGAGCCCTACTCATCATGGGCTTGTATCATATGGGCCTGTTCCTATTTCGCAAAAAAGAAATGGAGATTTTTTGGTTCTCTCTTACCTGTCTTGCTATCACCTCCAGAGTACTTACCAGTGGAGAAAGATTTATAGGAGAAGTGTTCAGAAATGTTCCTTGGAATATTTTTATCAGAGTAGAATATCTCTCCTTTTATTTAGGAGTTCCCTTCATGGCTATGTTCATGAGGACTTTATATCCTGCCCAGTTCAGAAAGACATCCATGATTGTCATTTTAACGTTATCCGTTCCACCATGCCTTTCCATTATAGTACTTCCTCCTGCGCTTTTCAGTTATACTCTCCCTTATTACCAAGCATTGATCGTATTCGGAGGAATATATGGTATGATCATGGTTGCCATAGCTATATTCAAAGGCTTACAGGGCGCAAAACTGATGTTATTGGGGTTAGGAATATTCTATGCAGCCGTTCTGAATGATTTTATTTTTTACCAATTCCATATTGGACCCGGATATCTAACCCCTGCGGGCCTATTCTTATTGACGTTTGCAGATGCAGCTTTATTGGGCAGAAGGATAGCAACTGCTTTCAATACCAGCGAAGAATTATCCGTCAATTTGGAGAAAAAGGTAGTAGAAAGAACAAAAGAACTCGCGGAAGAAAGAGACCGCACAGATTTATTATTATTGAATATTCTTCCTAAACCTGTTGCGGAAGAATTAAAATCCAAAGGATCAGTCACCCCCGTATATTACGAATCTGCAAGTATTCTATTCACAGACTTTGTTGGATTTACTAAAATTGCAGAAGATATGTTGCCCAAAGATCTAGTAGAAGATTTGCACAATTGTTTTTCAGAATTCGATTCGGTCGTTTCTCGTTTAGGTTTAGAAAAACTGAAGACTATCGGCGATTCTTATATGTGTGCCGGAGGAATTCCAAATATTAATTTTACGCATGCGGTAGACAATTGTTTGGCAGGTTTGGAATTTCTAAGATTTATGCATAAAATCGCAAATGCAAAATCACAAATGGGACTCCCGTTCTGGGAATTAAGAGTGGGAGTTCATACAGGCCCTGTGACATCAGGAGTGATCGGTTCCAATAAATTCGCCTATGATGTTTGGGGAGACGCAGTCAATCTTGCAAGTAGAATGGAATCTTCAGGAAAACCCGGACATTTAAATATCTCAGGCTCCACCTACGAAGTGGTAAAAGATTTTTTTGTATGCGAGCATAGAGGTAAAATCCAGGCAAAAGGAAAGGGAGAAGTGGATATGTACTTTGTAAGTTCCATACGTCCCGAATTGTCTGTTGATTCCAAGGGAATTCTTCCGAATGAAAAATTTGAAATTTTAAGAATGGAATTAAATCTGAAACTGAGTGCAGTTTGATCTTTTCGATTCGTGTGAAATATTATAAATTTATTATTAATAAAAACGAGGGAAAATAAACGTAATTCCGTAGATCATCCCTTGTGCTTTTACCTCTTCAGGGACTTTTCCGAAGTTTTGTCCTCGTAATGCATCCACACAGGATTGATCCACAAGAGCTTGTCCTTGCGAAGAAATAAGCTTAGTATCAATGACTTGGCCAGCATCATTTAGCATAAATTGGACCTTTACTTCTCCCGGTTCTATCGCCTGTCGGATTACTCTTCCCGCTCCGTCACGATAACCGTAGTTTCCTCCGCCGGGAGGAGAAAAACTTTGTTCGATTTGGCGAAGCATCCTTTTGAAATATTCGTAACCTACCAACTTCTTAGTAGGAACGCTCATGGAAGAACTTCCGTCCCAACGAAAAAGCATATCTTGTTGGAAACGGTAATTGAATGGGATTTTGGTCATTCTTCCCGTAGCCGGTGTTTGCTCCGGGGTTTGTTCGTTGGGGTTAGTAAATTCAACAGGGTCTTGTTTTAAGATAGCGACCTCGTATACTTTTTCCTCTTCCGTTTTCTTTTGGGAATTTTGAGGACTTGCCTTGGAAGGATTTCGGAAAATATTTCCCATCACGAATTCGCGAAAGGGAGACATCGTATGAAATCCTTCTTTTTTAGTGATCCCACCCGAACCTGCGGACTCCACATTGGATAATGCTTTGTATTCGTCCTTGATCCTTTTGTCTACGAACTCCTGCTCTAAGAGTACTTCGTAAAGTTTTTCCCTCTCCGCTCTTTCTTTTACCTGAACAAGAGGGTCTTCTCCCAAGATCTTAAATAGAATATTGCGTGTGAATAAATGAGCTACTAAAAAAGACGCGAATGCAAATACGAAAAACGCGGCGAATAGAAGGCGACGATCGTCTTCTTCTAAATCTCCAGTCTTGTCTATTTCACTTTTAAAAAAGGCCGGGAGCCGCATCTTCTTCTATTCTTTTGCCGAAAGCCGGAGGAACTCTGTCCATCAACTTATAAGCCTTCTCTGTGGCTACTCTGCCGGAAGAGGTTCTATTGATCAAGCCAACTCTTACCATATAGGATTCATAATGGTCTTCCAGAGTCCTTTCTTCCTCTCCGATTACTGCGGCGATTGGCTTCAAGCCGACAGGACCACCCTTGTATCGATCGATCATACATTCCAGGATCTGGCGATCCATTCTATCTAAGCCCAACTCGTCTATTCCCAGACGGGAAAATGCCTCTTCGCAGGCAGGGATACGGATCTTTCTTTCGCCTTTTACCTCGGCAAAGTCTCTCACTCTTTTGAGAAGATGGTTTGCAATCCTAGGAGTTTTTCGGGACCTTCTTCCTATCTCAAAGGCTGCGCTCTCTTCTATCTCGTAACCTAGGATCTTAGAGGATCGGAGAACAATATCTTTCATTTCGGCATCGTCATAATATTCCAAACGGAAATGGATACCGAATCTACTTTTAAGAGGATCCGAGATAAGTCCGCTTCGAGTAGTAGCACCGATCAAAGTGAAAGGTTTTAATTTGATCTGGATGGTCTGAGCAGTGATCCCTTCGCCCACAAGAAGATCGATCATGAAATTTTCCATCGCAGGATATAAAATTTCTTCTACCTTACGACCTAAAGAATGGATTTCATCTATAAATAATATATCTCTCTCTTCTAGATCCGTGAGTAATTTTGCAAGATCTGCTCCTCTTGTCAAAACGGGAGCAGATGTAACTACGATCCTTGTACCAAGTTCTTGGGAAATGATGCCTGCAAGTGTGGTCTTACCTAGACCAGGGGGCCCGGATAGAAGTACATGATCCAGGGCCTGCCCTCTTTTTTTGGCGGCTTCTACGAAAACGCCTAGATTGGACAGGATCTCTTTTTGTCCTATAAACTCGGAGAATAGGGAGGGACGAAGAGATATCTCATCGTCAAATTTATCCTCCGGATTTAAGGTATGTCCTGCCAAAAGTTTTATTCACTCCGCCAGCTTAACTGAAATTTTCAGGATCTGGCCTTTTCTGAATACGACTACTGAAACACGTTGGCCGACTTTAGAAGCCCTGATCTTAGAAACCACATCATTCGCGTTTTTGATTTTGGCTCCGTCGATCTCCAGAATCACGTCTTCAACATCGATGCCAGCTTCTGCGGCGGCACTTCCATTTTGCACTTGGCGAACGAATGCGCCTTCCGGTCCCGAAAGTTTAAGTTCTTTTGCAGTCTCTTCAGTAAGATCGTCTAACGCGACTCCCAATCGAGCACGTTTGACTTTTCCACCTGATTTTAATTCTTCTACGATCGACTTAGCTTCGTTGATCGGGATGGCAAAACCTAAACCGATAGAACCACCACTTGGGGAAACGATCATACGGTTAATGCCCACCACTCTTCCGTTAATATCCAGAAGTGGTCCTCCTGAATTTCCTTGGTTGATCGCAGCATCCGTCTGGATATAATGAACTCCTGAATTATCGATACCGCCTCTTCCTACTTTGGAGATCACTCCCACTGTCATGGATTGTTCCAATCCGAATGGAGCGCCGATCGCAATCGCCCAGTCTCCTACTTTTACTGCTGAAGAATCTCCGATCTCGATCGGTTGTAGATCTTGGTTTGCTTCTACCTTTAAAAGCGCAACGTCTATCATCGGATCCGTTCCGATCAACTTAGCGGAAACAGGTTCTTTTACATTTTTGAAAACTACTTTAAATTTATCGAAATTACGAACTACGTGATCATTAGTGAGAATATATCCTTCTTTGTTCAGGATAAAACCGGAACCTAATCCGCTCACTTTCCTTTTTTGATTTCTTACTCTACCTTGCGGCCCGTAAAAAAATTCCTGAAACGGATCGTTGTATTGAGGAACGTTGACGGTTCCTTCGGTGGCGATCAACACTACGCTTGGAGAAACATTTTCGTATACTTCTTCGAATGCTTTTTGGATAGAGACTGCTGCTTTCGCAGATGCGCTTGGTTCTCTGTCTGATTTTGCGTTTAAAAATAAAGCGCTATCATTTCCTGTTCCGCAATATAAGATCGGAGAAAGGATCACTCCGGCCATTACGGATATGCCTATCACCAGGAAATTTTTGAATCTGTCGTTTTTTTTCATGGATTCCTGCCCTCGGGAATGGGATTCCGGTAGATGAGCTTTCAGCATTCGAAGCAAAACCACTCATGTCAAGTGGCTTTCCGATTCAAAAGGCATGGCACAAATACCAGGATTTTACGTTTTTGAAGGTTTAGACGGAAGTGGCAAAAGTACCCTCTCCGTCCGGGTCTTAGACCTTCTAAACTCCAAACATGTTCCAGCAATTTGTTTTGCGGAACCAACAAGATACGAATCCGGGCTCTATCTTAGAAAATTTTTAAGCGGAGAAATAGAACTTTCTCCTGAAAAACAAATCGAAGCATTTTTAGAAGATAGAGAAGTTTCACTTCAAAGGAATATTCTACCTTCCCTCTCCCAAAAAAAAATCGTGTTATTAGATCGGTATATGTATTCCACGGCTGCGTATCAGTCTGGGGAATTTTTTTCTGCGAAAGAGATCCTGAAAAAAAATTTAGACAGAGGATTTCCCGAACCCGAAAAAGTTTTTTATCTGGAAATTGAACCGGAAGAGGCTTTGGCGAGATTAAAAGGAAGAGATACTACAAAAGATAGATTCGAAACAATCAGCGCTTTGACTAAGATCAAAAAAGCGTATGAAGAAATTCTTCCGGAAAATACCGTCCGTCTGGATGCGAAACTTTCTACGGAAGAATTAGTAAAACTGATAACCGAAAAAATCCCTTATTGAACCAAAGATTGTTGTAGAGTTTTTAAGGTTTCTTCATGGATAGAAGCTTCTCTGTCCAATTGAGCAGCGAGTTCTACCAACTTCTTCTTGCGAGCCCCGGAAGAATGATGTTTCGGTTCGGAAGAAGCAAGTTCTCTCAAATGGGTCGCTTCATCTCTTTTCTTCTTAGAAAGATTGGCCAGGTATTTTTTGAACGCCTCTTTTTGTTCTTGGGTGGATAAACTCTCTACCAATGCCTTTTCGATCAGTCTTGTTTCTTCTTCTGCGGAGAAGGAAGAAAGTGCAAATGGGAACAGGGACAGAATTGAAATTAGTCCGACAAGTGATTTGATCTTCATCTTTTACTCTATTTGATTGTTCTAAGGCCGATTTGTATTTTTGGTCCGACCGAACTCAAGTGTTTCGAAGATACCAATCCTGAACAGCAAAATTCTATATTCTCAAATTCTTAGACCCCATCTCTAAAAATCATATGAAACGATTGCTTGAAGTATTTTTGAATTTGGCTCTAAAAGATTTGGCCTATATCTATAAAAAGTTGGGAATCTTCTCTGGACTTGGCATAATCGATGAGTATGACCGTTGCCTGGTTCCAGATAATTCTTAAACCGGTTCCGTAAGAAAATTTATAACCTTGGGTGCTAATATCATGATATCCATTCCACACTCTTCCGAAATCATAAAATGGAACTAGGCTCAATGTAACTAACTGGTCCCAAAATTTGAATGTACCAAATCTCCAACGGATTTCTAAATTTCCGAAACCGATCATAGGCGCAATAAACCTTTCTTGTCGATAACCTCTAAGAGTTTGAAGACCACCCAATCCGTTGATCGGACCATCAATGGACCACATATAACGATACTCTGAAAAAGGAACTTCTCCTTTCGAATAATGAAGCCCTGCTCTTCCTGCGACCACAAGTTCTTCGAATAATTTCGGGAAAGGCATATAGAAAAATTTCCCTTGTGTAAAAAATTTCTCAAATTCGAAATCAGAACCGGCACGTTTCGCAGAAGAAGAATAATTCATTTCTAATAGAACGCCTGAATCAGGATCCGGTTCAAAGTCTCTAGTATCATAAGCAAGACCAACATGGATATAATTTACATTTCCACCATGATATCCATTAATCAAACCAGCTTGGTAGTCTTGGGTAAGTTTAGAAGTTCCGTTCGGATAAGTAGAACCCCAGCCGGTAGCCGGATCTCTTGCAACTGAATAATAATCTCCATTGGTTGCAATTCTTCCGTTAGGATAATCGTAAGTGCGGATCACATTCTGAGAAAACTCAGGAGCGATAATCCAACGAAAAGCTCCCCAAAAAGTTTTATCTACGGAGAATGTAGCAGTAGAAGAACGAAATTCATACGTATTATATAAAACATTACTTTCGTACGGATAAACGGATCCGGGAGAAGAAGGTCTGCGATAGGAAAGTGCATCCTCAAGATCGGAAAAACTTCCTCCATTTTTCAGTTCACCAGTAGGCTGGTTCCTGTCCCTATATTGAATTTCGCGTAATGTGTCAGTGCCGATCCCGAAATACTGAGAATTCTTATTCGTACTATAAGAAATGCTAGTCTTTAATCTATACGCAGTATCGAAAAGAAAAGGACTATCAAAAGTAAATTCGTAGTAGTCTGCACCTTTAGTAGTTTTGTACGCTTGCGCACCAAATCTATATTTGTAAGGTTGAAATTCGAAATAAGGGTCCTTACGATTTCCGTTCTGATATAAAAATCCTCTGGCTCCGTAACCCTGTCCTCTCACAGGATCTTCCGAAAAAACAGGAAGACCAGTTGCATACCAACCGTTTCTCTTTTCTTCCAACTCTTGTTTGGAAAGACGTTTGGATTCGTTCAGGTCGATTGCAACCTTCTCCCCTTCTGAAAAAATCGAAACAGGGATTAAGATACAGACTAGAAAAAAATGGCGAAGGGAAAACATGCGCAACCGTCTATAGGCAAGTTGAACAAGAGCGGTAAAATGTAAGCTAAAAACCTCCGAAACGTTCCTGACATTTGTGTAAAATCTTAAGTAAAGGAATCAGATTGACTGCTTGGGCAAGTCACAAAAACTCACCAACATACGCACCTATAGCTCAACGGATAGAGTACAGGCCTCCGGAGCCTGGGGTCCGGGTTCGAGTCCCGGTAGGTGCAAGGACTCGAAGCTTTTGCACGAAAGCAATTTGCAGCGATCCGTAGAGAGCGTCGCAAATGCGCCGCGAGCCAAGGATGGCGATGCGAGTGCAAAAGACGCCGTGGAGCTTAGTTGGCCAGGATGGACAACTGCGTAACGGCGAGTCCCGGTCTTTACACTCTTGATATAAAACTTTTCGTTCGATTAAAGTTTATCTTATAAGTCAGTCGTCCCACTCGTTTGATCTCGTTATACTCGATCACAGACTCCTTCGGGTCGTTACCTCGCTCCCTATGGGTCGCTGCGGTAGGTGCACTTTATAACCAATTGTCTAGTTTTAACTCTTTAATCCTTTTGAATTCTTTTTCATTATTAGTCACAAGGATGTGATCGTTAGAAATAGCTTGAGATGCTATTAATAGATCAAAAGGCCCTATCGGCTTCCCTGATTTCTCTAAGCTGAAACGCATTTTAGCAGCGATTGCTGATGAATTGCTATCGAATGGTAATATATTCAAATATCCAATAAAATCAGCCAATGCTCTCCTATTCTTTTCTTTATGAAGACTTTTTTCAACGCCAAAATATAATTCAAATTCCGTAATAGAAGAGATATAGATATTCTCTAAAGCTACCTTCTTAAATTTCTTATAAACTGAATCGGGTCTTTGATTTATGATATAAATACAAATGTTTGTATCTAAAAGATACTTATTCATATTGGATCACGCCTATCATAATCCTTAGGCTGATCCCTTTCTATTTTGAAGTCGCTGGAAAATTCATTTAGAGTATTCCAAAATCTGTCTACAGCATCCTGTATAGGAGTCAATATTACGATTTCTCCTTCCTTATGGATATAGACTTCTTTACCTTTAAATCTATATTCTTTCGGAAGACGAACAGCCTGGCTGTCTCCATTTTTGAATATTTTGGCTCGATTCATATATATACTAGAATATATATTTTTAGCAATGTCAAGACATTTGTAACATGCAAAACGGCTACATTCGCCTGAAGTTCGGCTACACGAATAATCTCTAAGAAAAGAACTTCTCATATCTTAAATCGATCTGAATAGGAAATACCGCTTATACAAGCATCTCTAATTCAGGAGAATACCTATGAAGATTATTATTACCGGTTCACTCGGACATATAAGTAAACCGCTTACCAAAAAATTGATTCAAAAAGGCCACTCAGTTACTGTCATCAGTAGTAATCCGGAGCGGATAAAGGAAATTGAAGCGATAGGCGCTATTCCTTCCATCGGCAAAATGGAAGATAAAGAATTTTTATCGCAAACCTTTCAAGGCGCGGATATAGTCTATGCCATGGAAGCAATCGGTTACGAGAGCTTTTTCGATCATAACCTGGATATAATGGAAACAATTCGTCGGATTGCAAATAGTTATAAAGTAGCTATCGAACAATCTGGAATTAAACGAGTGATTCATTTGAGTAGCATAGGAGCACATACAAATTCGAATAACGGGATACTCGCCTTTCATCATGAAGCGGAAAATATTCTACAAAAATTACCAAGCAATGTTTCGATTAAGTTTATGCGGCCAGTGGGATTTTATTATAATATGTTTGCATTTATTCAAACGATAAAGACGAGAGGAGCGATCATATCCAATTATGGAGGAGATGAAATAGAACCCTGGGTTTCTCCTTCGGATATTGCGGATGTAATTGCAGAAGAAATCGAAAAACCGTTCGAAGGAAGAAGTATTCGATATATCGCAAGTGATGAAGTTTCGCCTAACGAAATCGCAAAAATTTTGGGAGAAACGATTGGAAAGCCGGATCTGAAATGGTTGGTAATCTCCGATGAAGAAGCATTGAATGGAATGATTGCAGCCGGGATGAATCCAAAAACAGCAAAAGGTTTTATGGAAATGAATGCTTCCAGAAGAGGAGGAGTATTATATGAGGACTATTTCCGAAATCGGCCAATATTGGAAAAGACCAAATTAAAAGACTTTGCTAAAAATTTTGCTTCGGCTTATGAGCAAATGAAGTAGGCTCAACGTGAAAGACATTCAAAAACCGTATAGAATTAAGACCATTAGTGAATTTCATCAGTTGAGAGGTTTACCAAAACCCGAACATCCTCTGATTAGCGTAGTTGATTATGGATCTATTATACATTCTTCGGATTTTAATCTTACAAGTTGGACTCTCGATTTTTATTCCATTTCTCTGAAAAGGAACTCTGCTGTAAAAATGAAATACGGGCAGCAGGAATATGATTTTGACGATGGAATCTTATTCTTTATGGCTCCCGGTCAAGTTTTTAGGATCGAGATCGGTAACGACAGAAAACCGGAACATTCCGGATGGATCTTACTAGTCCATCCGGACTTCATCTGGAATTCAACATTGGCGAAGAATATTCGGAAATACGAATATTTTGATTACTCGGTGAACGAGGCCTTATTCTTGTCGGAAAAAGAGGAGATCGTATTGAACGATATTGTAAGTAATATTCGGCAAGAATATCATTCCAATATCGACAAATTTAGCCAGGATATCATTATTTCTCATATTACCACTCTACTCAATTATGCGGAGAGATTTTATCATCGTCAGTTTATCACAAGAAAGATCACGAATCATAAACTCTTGGATCGTTTAGAAGAAATTTTGGTCGAATATTTTAGAGAAGGAGACTTGAGACAAAAAGGTTTACCTTCGGTCCAATATGTAGCGGATCTATTGAATGTTTCTCCGAAATATCTAAGCGGACTACTAAACGTATTAACCGGTCAAAGTACTCAGCAGCATATACACGATAAATTGATTGAACAGGCAAAAGAAAGATTGTCTACTACCGATTTGCCGATAACCGCAATTGCTTATGAGCTCGGTTTCGAACATTCTCAATCCTTCAGTAAACTATTCAAAAGTAAGACAAAACTTACTCCAGTGGAATTTCGTCGTTCGTTCAATTAATACCGCGCAAAGGTCGGGAAATCATATAGTCAGAAACTCGATAAGCAGAATTATAATTTCCCTTGCAATTTTGAAACATTTCAATTAGTCTAATAATTCTCTGGGCAACCGGAGTCTTATGGCATCTTAAACAAACCCACCCCAATCAATTTTCTATAATCTGCGCCTTAAGCTGCGCAAAGGGTTTGTTATGCAATCAAGTATCGTCGCAAAGGACGTCTCTTTCGAATTTTCGGACGGACGTATTCTATTTCAAAATTTTAATTTTTCTTTAGGGCAAGAACGTATCGCTCTTGTGGGTCCAAACGGAATCGGAAAGTCTTACCTTGCCAAATTGATCTCAGGAGAGATCGAAACTAGCAAAGGAAAAATTTCCAGAAATTCTACAGTATCCCATCTACCTCAAAGAGAAAAACCGGAACAAATCACTGTGGAGGAATATTTACAAAACTATTCCTGGTCACTCCTTGGTGAAAAACTTTTAGCAGGAATTGATCGAAAACATTTTTGCAATCAATTGAGCGGAGGGCAATGGATGAGGGTCCGGCTCGCAGAAAAACTGGAAGACCAATTTTTAATACTGGATGAACCTACAAACGATCTGGACGGGGAAGCAAAAAAAGTTTTGATCCGATTTCTACAAGATTACAAGTATGGGCTTCTACTTATATCTCATGATCGAGAATGTCTAAAACTCTGCGAAACAATCTTAGAATTATCCAATCTTGGTTTGAACAAGTACGGAGGTGGATGGAATTCGTATGAAGAGACAAAGGAAAGAGAACGAAAAAATTCTGAGGCTGCCTTGGAAAAAGCAAGAAGAGAAAGAGATATTGCCCAGGCGGAAAGAATAGAACAGATCGATAGACAAGAAAGAAAAAATCGCAAAGGTACAAAATCAGCGTCCAAAGGTGGTACACCTAAAATTTTATTAGGAGCTCGTAAAAGAAATGCACAAACCACTTCTGGAAAATTAAACTATTCCAGCTTAGAAAAAGCAAATGACAAGATCCAAGAAGTTTATAATGTAATGGATCGATTAAAAATTGATCCTGTCATGTATGCGGATCTTTCCGGAAAAGAAATACCTTCTCAAAAACTAATCGCAGAGGCAAAAGATTTTAATGTGCGTTTTCAGGAATGGATCTATCAGGAAAATTTAAACTTCTCTTGGAAAGGAAATGTTAGGATAGTAATTAAAGGTCCAAATGGATCCGGAAAATCCACCTTATTACAAGCTCTATTAGGGTCCAATTTTGAAACAAGAGGATCTATTACATTAGGGAAATTGAATACCTTATATATAGACCAAAGATGTAACCAATTGGAGGATTCTAAGAGTGTCTTTGAAAATATAAGAGACGTTTCCAACTTAGATGAAAGCGAGATCAGGAATGGACTGGCTAAATTTTTATTTTTCAAGGACAATGTTTTCCAAAAAGTACATACGCTTAGCGGTGGAGAACGTTTGAGAGCGGCATTGGCAAGAGGACTATTAAGCACGGAAAAAGCGGAACTTCTACTTTTGGATGAACCCACAAATAACCTGGATTTGGGGAATATAGAATTTCTGGAATCACTGATCAGCGAATTCAAGGCGGGGGTTGTGATCGTTTCGCATGATGAGTCGTTTTTAGAAAACTGCGGGATCCAAGAAGAATTCACGATAAAACACATTCTAAATGTGACCAATTAGTCATTTTTTCTTGACATTTCTTTCGACTCCTGTATATCACTCCCTCTAAATATAGAATACGGAGAGAAAGATGTTCCTTCCTAAAGCTCCCCCCTATGATGCCTTGGCCTGGGCAAAAATGTCGTTCGCAGACAGGGCCCGTTTGTCCTGCCAGGCCTGGGCAGTCCAAGGTTACGGCTCCCCCCTCGGAGCTTATATCGTATACGTTTTAAAGATCGCATTGTATATTGCAGGTTGGATATATTTCTGCTCTTTCAGTCCTGGACTCGGGGCCTGGGATACCATCTCTTGGTGGTTTGTTCCGGTAGCTTTTCAAAAAGCGATCGTATGGAGTTTACTCTTCGAAGTATTGGGCCTCGGTTGCGGAAGCGGTCCCTTAACCGGAAGATACTTCCCTCCTGTAGGCGGGTTCTTATATTTTTTAAGACCTAAGACTACAAAAATGCCTTTATTCGAAGGAGCTCCAATCATCGGGGGAAGAACCAGAGGAATTTTAGAAATCGTAGCTTACGCTTCGGTTCTAGTTTATTCCGTTTTATGTTTGATCCACCCTGCTCCAGGATTCGAACAATTTTTACCAATCATCATTGGTTTAGTCATTGCAGGTATATTAGATAAAACTGTTTTTCTCGCTGCAAGAGCGGAACATTATTGGGTCACCATCGTAGTATTTGCATTCGCGCAGAACTGGATTGCAGGCGCAATGATAGTCCAACTTTCCATCTGGTTATTTGCAGGATTCTCCAAACTTAATTCTCACTTTCCAAGTGTAGTTTGTGTGATGGCAAGCAATAGTCCTTTCACACCGTTCGCATGGTTTAGAAAGGCGATGTATAAAAATTATCCGGATGATCTTCGTCCTTCTTCCACCGCAATTGCAAAAGCGAATATGGGAATCGTTCTGGAAATGGGAACTCCGATCGTTTTATTTACAGCAATCATGACTGGTTCTCAGACGGTCCTATACTTAGGACTCGGGATGATGGTATTCCTACATAGTTATATCACCAGTAACTTCCCAATGGGAGTTCCGATAGAATGGAACTTCTTAGTGGTTTACTCAGCCTTCTTCTTATTCGGAGCGAATCCAACCATCACTCCTTTTCAATTAGATTCTGCACCTGTTGCGGCTTTCTTATTCGTTTTCTCTTTGGCTCTTCCATTGATCGGAAATATCAGACCTGATTGGATTTCCTTCTTACTCGCAATGAGATATTACGCAGGAAACTGGGCGGTAAGCGTATGGATGTTCAAAGAAGATAGTTATAAAAAATTAGAGAAGCTCACCAAAACTTCTGGATGGTTGTACGACCAATTAGATATGTTCTACGAAAGAAAAGTATCCGTAGGTTTAGTGAGTAAGGTAATGGCCTTTAGACTCATGCACTTACACGGAAAGGCATTCCAAAAGTTAGTACCAAAAGCCGTTAAAAATTTTGAAAAGTACGAATGGGTAGAAGGTGAACTGATCGCAGGAATGGTAGTAGGCTGGAACTTCGGAGAAGGTCACTTGCATAGCGAACAACTACTTAGATCCGTACAAGCACAGTGTGGATTCAAGGACGAAGAATTACGCTGTATCTTTATAGAAGGACAACCATTAGGAAAATCTACTATTAATTACAGGATCCACGACGCGGAAAAAGGATTAATAGAAGATGGAAAGATAGAAGTTGCCGATTTGAAGGAACTCCAACCTTGGCCGACTAAATAATGGATTTCAGCTCCGAAGAATATGATATTTGTATCATAGGATCCGGCCCGAACGGATTGGCAGCAGCCTCCGTCCTGGCTGGTTCCGGACTTTCCGTTTTAATATTGGAAGCTTCGGATACAATCGGCGGCGGATTAAGAACAAAAGAATTAACCTTACCGGGTTTTCACCATGATGTTTGTTCCGCCGCCCATCCTATGGGCATTTTATCTCCCTATCTCAAAACACTTCCTTTGGAAAAACACGGACTCAAATGGATAGAACCGGAAGCTTCTGTGGCACATCCTTTGGATGGAGAATCTGCGGTACTTCTAAAATTGTCTTTGGAGGAAACCGCGGAGAATTTGGGTGCAGATAAAAAGTCTTATATAAAACTCATCTCTCCTTTTCTAAAAAATCCGGAAGGACTTTTGTCTGACGCGTTAGCTCCCCTTGGGATTCCAAAACATCCATTCTTATTAGCAAGATTCGGATTATTAGGTCTACGATCTGCAAAATCGATCGCAAATTCTTGGTTTAAAGAAGAAAGGGCTAAGGCATTATTCGCAGGCTGCGCAGGGCATTCTATTTTTCCGTTGGAAAAACTTTTAAGCGGGGCACTCGGTCTTTTATTCTCCCTTACGGGACATGTTCGGTCTTGGCCGGTCGTAGAAGGTGGATCCGCGATGATCGCAAAATCTCTGGAATCTTATCTTAAGGGTCTCGGAGTCAAAATCCAAACCAACTATAAGATAACAAATCTTTCGCAACTTCCAAAAACGAAGGCCATCCTTTTTGATACGAGTCCCGATCAACTTGGATCGGTTGCAGGAAATACATTATCTTCTTCTTATATACGAAGGATCTCTTCCTATAATTACGGACCCGGAGTTTTCAAGATGGACTGGGCATTGGACGGACCCATACCCTGGAAAGATCCAAGTTGTTTGCAAGCTTCCACCGTTCATGTAGGCGGAAAACTTTCCGAAATCGCAAAGGCAGAATCGGAAGTATGGTCAGGAAAACATCCAGACCGCCCCTATATGTTAGTAGTCCAACAAAGCCAATTCGATTCGACCCGAGCTCCTAAAGGAAAACATACAGGTTATGCATATTGCCATGTACCTTCGGGCTCCACAAAGGATATGGCTGAAATTTTAGAAAACCAGATCGAAAGATTCGCACCCGGATTCAAAGACAGAATATTAGCCAGACATTCGATGAATACAAAAGACTTTTACTCCTATAATTTAAACTATATAGGAGGAGCGATCACTGGAGGAGCAGCAGACCTTCCTCAGGCATTTTTCAGACCGATCGCAAAACTAAATCCATATACCACACCCGATCCTCATATTTACATTTGTTCCGGATCCACACCTCCAGGAGGAGGAGTTCACGGAATGTGCGGATACTATGCAGCCAAAACAGTATTAAAAAAAATTCATAAACTAAAATCTATTCGTTATCACAAATGAAACTAGCACCATCCGGGTCCAGAAGACAGGACAATAAAACAAAAAATAGGAATGCGATCTTAAACGCGGCTCGCAGAGTTTTCGCTACAATCGGATTCGAAGCATGTTCCACCAGGGAAATTATCCGAGAAAGTGGTCTGGCACAAGGCACATTCTACAATTATTATAAAGATAAAGAATCCGTAATGCAGGACATTGCAGACGAATTAGCTGAAGGGATCCGAAAAGGGATCAGAGAGGCAAGAGCAAAAGCGGAAACTCCTCTGGCTTTTTTAAGCGACGCATACTTTGCGGTTTTCCAAGTGATGATGCAAGATAGAATTCATTTGGATCTATTGACCAGAAACAGGGACATTATACGGGGGTATTTATTTCAAGGAGGTTCGATGACCTATATCTTGGAAGAATTGGACAGTGACTTGGAAAGAATGGTAGGGCTAGGAGGTTTTCCCGCTCATCCAATCAGAATCACTTCCGTAATGATGGTGGCAGCCGGCTTCGAAGCGATGGTCCTACTCGCAAAAGAAGATGGTTATAATCTTAGAAAATTATCCGATTATTTAGGCCTTCTTTTTCAAGGAGGGATAACCAATGTGTCAAAGGTTATCCAAGAAGATAGGGAGTTACTCGGGGGATAACGCTCTTATTTCAGTGACCGCTATTAGAACTCTTACCTATATTCTTATCAAGAAGAGGATCATTCGGAATCAAACGACAAGTTCTATTGGTTAAATATACTGTAAAAGAATCGTAATCCAAAGCGACTCCTGAGAACTGGATCACTTGTGCACAATTATCTACATCCTTCTTTTTATAATATTTGGATTCATCTAGATTAAAAACCGCCTCATCAATAAAGGATGCAGTTAAAACCTGCGTAGCTACTAAAGAACTCAATTGAGATCCTGTATAACCTTGATCAGTAAAGTAAGAATTCGCAGTTAAATAATCTCCTATTTTTGCCGCATCTAATAATTTTTTCTTGGCCTCGTCTCCTTTGTAAGTATCAGTTAACCCTAATGTATCGATCGCAACACAATTCGTAATAGAAAGTGCAATCAATAACGTAATGTAGATCTGTTTCATTGTTTTCATTTGCCTTTGTTAATTTAAGTTTTTTGTTTTTATAAAACTAAGATTCAATCCCAAGATTGCATACTGGCTCTTGTTCGCCAGGACGGTTTTTCTCTATTGTGAATTCAATTTCGAAACCTTTTCTAATAAGTTCTGCATCTTTGGAAGGTTCTCCGATCGGTATCCGTGTCGGATCTGACGCCAAAGTTCGCATTGCGGGGACCACTTTCATTCGAACCGAATAACCTTCTGGAAGATCAAATTCAGGTTCTAAGCCTTCTCTTCTGCGATCCATTTCGTCATTTATAAAAAATCTATATTGTTTTTTACCCGGCAAAAGTGGCATCCAATACTCACAATCGTAGGCGAAGTAATCCCTGCGGTCTCCTTCCATTATTTGCCGAACCCAATTTCGCTTAAGAAGATCCTTCTTATGTATATAATAATTTTCAGGAGGATTGATAGTGCGAGGAATTCGATCCTTTTCGGTATACGGAAAGTAAACATCCGGATCCAACCATTTCAAAATGAATCTATATTGATTCACCTTGTAGAAAAAACGATCTGGTTCATAATTCTTTCTATCTTTAAAATTTCTGATTTCGAACTTTAGATAATTTTGATGAAATTCTTTCGGAACCCAGCCTTTTCTATATTCACCTAACCCGGCCAAATTAATACATCCTGAGAGAATGCAAAAACTCAAAATTGTGAGAAACCGATTCATAAAATTCTTACGCACGTACCCATACGGCTTTCCCTGATTTTAGATCATCCTTTTTTGATTTCACAGGGCTTAATCGGGTCTAAATTCGGAGTAGGTTCTATTGTTGAGATAATTTCATACCAATCATAACGGCTTCTATCATTTGCCAGCCTTTCGCCTATTGTTGTTGCGTCCGGATAAGGAATTCCTTTTTCCTTAAAACTTAAACGAATAGAATGATTCGGAGGAAGATCTATTTCGGTTCGTAACTTTCCGGCATACCCTGATGTATTGAATGAAAATAGATATTTTACCCTGCCTGAAGTTGTAGGCATTCTATATTCACATCCTTCCACAAAAACAAAACGAATGTTTCTCTTAAGATCAAATGGCAAACTTTCTATACCACTATAGTATCCTTCCCAATAATCTGATTCTGGATGAATACTTCCGGGGGTTAAGAAAAAAGGGCTTACATCATCGAAGAATGCGAAAAAGGAATATATTTCTATATCTCCCCCCTTCGATCTCTTTTCATTCCTCAAATTCGAAAATTCAAATTTAATATATGTGTTCTGAAAATTATTTATAGTTCGCTGCCAATAATAAATTCCACGACCGGGAATACTACCGGCACAAGAACAAACCACCGAAAGAGAAATTAATGAAAAAAGAAGGAATCGGGTTAAATTCATCTATAATGTTCCCCCGCAAGATGAATGCATATAATTTCCAGCACTATAAGCAAGTCCAGCTCCCGGAACGAAACTTAAACCTAGTAAACTCGCTCCCGTGCTAGCCCAATCGCCGACTGCAATACTATGAGCAATCCCAATATAGCCAAAATATTCTATCGCCGATACGATATAAGTTTGAACTCCTGCTGACGCACCTACCCCAGTCACTCCTGGGGCCAACCAAGGCATCTGTGTTAACACAAATCCTCCTACCATAGCGCCAGCTTGACCTATTGCAGCATAACAAGCTGCTGTCCTCGCATTCCTCTCATCCCAATGTATATTATTGAAACTTGATTTGGAAAGCCCACCCGCTATATAAGCCTGAAGAGTAATGGGAGATAACGTAGCGCCTACAAGTGCTAATCCAACTCCTAACCCGGTATAAACGAGAATCGGTATGAGGGCACTTACAAGTAGAGCGGTTCCAACTGCCACAGCAACGGCCGCAATTACTAACGTTGATACAATTGCTAATGCACCCAAAGTAATAAGAAGTGCGGCTCCGGCCGCAGATGCTGCCAATCCAACAGCGAGAGCACCGACCGCAAGGCCGACAGCCGCCGCTACAACCGCGACTGTAGCGGCCAATGTAACTGCAGTTGCAGCAGCTACGGTCACCGCTCCGAGTGCGAGTATCCCTGCTCCGATCGCAAGTCCTATCCCTGTGAAAACTACCGCAGTTGCCACCACGGAAGCAACTGCTCCTATTCCTAAGGCGGTTCCGATCACGGCAACAGGATTAATTGCCATAGCAATTCCCCATCCGGCATCATTCCATCTTTGAGAACTCACATAAAATGCATTCTGAAAGAAGGTACTTAACGAAAGATTAAAGTTCAAAAATCCGAGCCCGTTCCTTTCTAGGAAACTACTCAAAATGCTGTTTCCGGTCGGGTCAGTATATTTGACCGGATTTCCTTCCGTATACATGTACAGATCCATTCCCATCGGCCGAGAGATATCCATGACCGAGTCTGCCTGCAAAAATCTTCCGATGACCGGATCATAATATCTAGCTTTGAAATAATAGAGACCTGTTTCCTTATCTTCTTCTTGTCCGTTGTATTTATAGCGGAACACATCAGGCCCAGAGGAATCGTTTCTTTGGATTTCCCCATACGGTTTATAAGAAATATGTGATGCTCCACCTTGGTCACCACCTGCAATCCTATTTCCATTACCATCTGTGGCCATAGTGATGGAACCCAAATGATCCGGATGAAGAAATAAAAACCCCCCTACCGGAAGTCCAACACCGGAACCTGGCCCTCCAGGTTCGTAAGGACTATCCACATTCGGAGTATTTGAATCGAATTGAGGGGGAACCAACCAAGGTGGATTTCCATTACCGTTCGGCATCAAAACGGAACAGTTGGAAAAAGAAATAATCAGTATTGGAGAAGTAAATTTTAAGACAGATCTCCAAATTCCTTCTCTAAGGGAAATGAGTCCGAATCCTAAACCTAGTAAGATTGTTATATATAAAAATCCTAAATTAGTTCCAGGCACTAAGAATAAATATTTAATCCCACGGATCGAATTATCTTTTGCTGTCCAAGCGAAAGTGTTCCAAGCAGTTTCTATTCCGGATATTCGAGAAGAAATGCTATCGATCTGATAACTTGCAAGTACTGCATCCGTTCTGGTCCATTGAGCGACCAAATCTCCCGAATTTCCTCGGAAGTATAATGTATGCTGCGGAGATTTTCCTGGAGAAATGGAAACTTCGTATAATCCACCCAGGCTGATTGTCTTACTGGAATCACTGGATTTTGTTTTTCGTATTCTTGTTCCTGAAAAATCATAATCAAATCGAATACTATCTTGGTCTTCGGTGTCGATTTCCTTTAATTTTTGAAATGGATCGTAACGAAAACCTTCTCGATTCTTAGAAATGATATTTCCGGAACTATCATAAGAATATTGGTAAGATTGATTTTGCCCCGTTACCTTGGTCACTGCATTCTTATGCGAAGGGTTTTCATAGGAGTAGAATAAGCTCCCTTTTTGGAGCAATTTTCCAGAGTCGGAATATCTATATTCTTCCGTTCCATAAACTCCGGAAGCTGATACTAATCTATTGACCGAATCGTATTGAAAGTTTTGAGATCTTACTGGGTTCTTTTTATCCAATATAGAAAGATAATTTCCGAACTGATCGTAATTGTATTCTACACTTTGGTAAATTTCGGCGTCTTTAACAGTGACAAATCTTTTAGGCCTACGATTTAATAAATCATAATATATATCGGTTCGTACGCCATTTCCCAGCTGTCTTTGGATCTTAAATTCTCCTTCCTCTAGGATCGGTCCTTTATATTGAACGATAGGGAAATCAGAGCCGCTTCCATCTCCCGGAGTTAAAGTTATCCCGGAAAGAAAGCCCGCTTCGGAATATAAGTTTTTTGCGATACTTCCATCCGGATAGATAGTCTCCTCTATTTGATTTTGAAGATTGTATTTTTTGCGAATTACAAATTCTAAGTCTTCTTCTGCGAGTTTTTTAATGATTAAGTTCTGGTTCCCTCTTAGATCGTATCCGAATTCGGTCGTCCCAAGTGAATCCGTAACCTTGGTTAATCTTCCGATCCCATTTTCTTTTTCAGGATCATCATATTCGTATGTGTAATTTACTGCCCCAGTTCCCGGAGAATTTCCTATGACTTGAGAAATTCTGCCCAAGCTATCGTAGGAATATTGGATGCTGGAACCGTTTTGGTATTTTTGTTTGGATAATTTTCCAGAGATAGGATCGTATTCATATTCTATCCTACCTGAATCCGGATGTGCAACCTTGGTCTTTCGTCCCGCAAAGTCAGTCTCGATGAACGTAGTCCCGTTTTCCGGATCTATAATTTCCGAAATTCTTCCTGCAGCGTCATAAGAATACCGCGTTGTCTTCCCTTGCTGGGTGGAAGAAATCACCTGGCCCAGGGCATTCTTCTCCTCAACGGTTTCTTTAATTAGATTTCCATTAAGAAGTTCCCTGGTTTTGGAGACCAAACCCTCAGTTTCAGATTCAATTACGGTTCCATCATTTCTTTCGCTTTTTGTCTGATTCCCTTCGGAGTCATAAGTAAAATCAGTCCAGGAGAAAGGATTCGACCCTTCCAGATACGGATCAATCTTCCTGATGATTTGCCCCTCCAGGTTCCTGCGAGTCTCCTCAACCAGAACATAACCGTTTACGAGGCTACTTCTTCTTTTCGAGATCTTGGTAATATTATTACTCAAATCTTCCTGCCAAGTCTCACCATTACTTCGGCGAAAGATTTTTCGGACAAGCTGATTCTCTAGATCTCCGGAGTTTTCATATTCAATTTTTTCGGACCAATCACTCTCCCCGGGCAGATAACTTTTTATCGCTCTCCCTTGAGAATCGTATTCCGTTCTGGAAATTCCCCCGTTTTCGTCTGTGCTGGATAATTCCAAACCAGTTGCAAAATTATAGGTTTTTAAAGTAACCGCCCCCAATCCATTGGTCATTTTGAGAGGGAATTTATTCACGATAGAATCGTATTCCACGGCGATCAAATTGCCGTTAGACTCTTTTACTAGATTTGGATTTCCATAAGAGTCGTAAGCTTGGATGGCCTCAGTCTTCCAAACGCCTGGACTCATCTCCTCTTTTACTGCAGAGACTTGAAAATTAGAATATTCTATTTTTCTGTGAGAGATAATCTCTCCATTCTTTAGAACTTGGATATCAATCGGTTTCCCTAAAACACCTTCGTTCCAATCATTCAGATAAGAAACTTTTTCGCTGGCAGTGGTCCCATTAATGCTAGTATCCTTACTTGCGATATTGCCGTAAGTATCATAAGTTTTCGTTACTGTAGAAGATTGGAATAACTGACCCGAACGATACACATTCTCCAGACTATTTGTTTCCTGAACCTGTATCCCTCCGTTAGAGGATAAAGATTTTTGGAAGTTTTTATAAGATTCAGAAATTTTAATCTCATTCCTAAATTTTGTCTGACTTGTAGGAATTCCAACGGCTTCTAAAAATGGAACATCGTATTTTGTTTCCGTAATGGAGTTCGAAACCGTATTCTTCTCTTCAACCTTCTGAAACCCTATATATCCTGAATTTCTAAACCCATCTCTATAAAATCTGGAGAAAAAATACTTGTATGAATTTTCTGCTAAGACCGTAGCCCCAACCTTTTGAGAAAGTTTAACGGTGAGAAAATCAGGAATTACTAAGGGAAGAATTTCAGGATGACTCGGATCATATAACCCCAGTCCGTTTACTGTTGGATGATTTTTAGAAAGGGAGTATTCCAGTTGAATAGCAATATTCCCTTCGGAAACATAAGAGCCATTTTCTATTTTAGTCAAAAGTCCAGCAGGAACCTCGGGACGAAATCTCAAAAGATGTAATTCTAAATTGGATTCATAAGGGAACTGGCGATAACCTATTGTATTCACAAATGGAATGCTAGAAGCCACAGAATACTGAAGAGGTTTTTTATCTCCATTCAGTCCTAAAAGTTCAGGTTTACCATCTCCGTTAATATCCAAGGGAAGAAGGTAACCTCCCGTCACCCAAGACTCGTCTCCATCTGCAGAATAAAACAGATTCCCATCCGAGCCAGTTTTGGAATAAGAAACGATCAATTTGGATTCGGAAGAATCATACCTTAGAAAGTCTGCTCTCCCATCTCCATTTAGATCGATGAACTCTTTTCTATTTCTCCAATTGAAATAAGCATTATCCGAAGAACTTCCGGACGGATTTGCAGCAGGAAGATAATTTTTTAAATCTATAGAAATTTCATAATATGTGATATTGGTAATATTAACCGAAAAATTCCGAACAATTATAGCTTGGGGCAAAGAATCTGCATCTTCGTTATCAGGCTCTTCAGTACTACTAACGTTTGCTCGGAGAATATCCGGAACCCCGTCTCCGTTTAAATCTTGGGCCAAATCTTGATTCCAATACAAAGGAAAACCGGGAAGATAATCGGACTTAGAAGTATCGTAAACCTCTACCGTAAAATACGGATTTGTAAGATCGGAATAATTATAAGTAACTCGATCTTTGATCCCATCTCCCGTAAGATCAATTTCCACATACGGTTGGTTAGAAGTAGAAGAACTCTGTTTTTGTTTAGACGCATACGCACCATTCACGTCTACCGTTTGGTAAGCACTACCTCCGTTCGTTCTAAACTTTCTTCCATCGAACGGATAATAGTGAATGGTCCCTTGGCTTGTAGCTCCGGAAAAAAATGCAAAATCCGGATATCCATCTCCATTCAGATCCGAAATGAATTGGTCGCCATCGTTACCGAACGAAGTTCTAGAAATTTCAGTTTCTTCTAATTCGATCAGGTTCCCATTCTTAAAATCGTAAAATGTTAAGATCAACTTTGGATCGGAAGTTCCGCTGATCCTAAGTAAATCAGGGATCCCATTTCTATCCATGTCTGCAAATAACTGAAAAGAATTTCCAGGATCCGTAATATTCAATAATTGTGATTTTTGGAAACCTGAACCTGTAGAAAGATAGATTTGGATTTTGGTGGAGGTTTTAGCCTGTAAAATATCGGTCTTACCGTCGCCATTTACATCCGCTAAAAAATGAAACGGTTTAGTTTGTTGTAAGTTTTCTGCAATCAGTTCAGAATATTCTACAGAGTCCAGATCTGGACCATAATATACAATCCCTTTGGCACCGTTCGACTTTAGGACCAGAAAATCGGTCTTTCCATCTCCATTAAAATCACCTGGAAATATTCTTCCTTCTGTGGTGACTCCGATTGGATTTCCTTTGGATTCTCCACTCACTGAAATAGGATCTAAGTTTTCCGTATCCCAAGAATTCAGTTTAGAAACTGAAAATCTTTGGCTGTCCATAGTCCCCAAAACGCGAACCATTTCCGGACTTCCATCCCCATCTAGATCCGCAGGGACTGCAAAAGACATTTCCACACCGTTGGTACAAATATCCTGATAATTCTGTATTCCGATTTGGCAAAGAGAAGGTGCAGTATAGTTACTAGCCACAATACAACCCCAATCTGCAGTACAGGCACAAAGTGCAGCAGTGGAATCACAAGCCGTTTTTACGCTCGGATCGGAGGCTCTATAAGAATTTTGGAATGTTTTTCCGGAGGATTTTACGTAATCAGCCTGATTCGATCTGCTGGAATAAGAAAATACGATCGGTTTATAATTTTGGCGATGAAAAGAAGAAAGAAATGTCTCCCCTTCTACGATATCATAATCGAACTCGTAAATTTCACTTATGTTCTCCGAACCTGACGAATCCTTTGCATATACTTCGATTTTTTCTAATCTTTTCTTCCGAGAAAGAGATTTAGTCAGTGAGAAAATTTTCTCTCCGAATCTTTCGGAACGATCTTCGTAGATAAAAAGTATCCGAGCATTTCCTCTGGCATATACGATCTCTTTAGGCAAAACATCTGCAGATTGCAAATTTTCAGAATCGTATAGTATATCGTAACCGTTCCCAAACCGATCTCTGACCTTATCCAAATAGAAAACGATAGGCGTTCCATCTGAATCCAATCTAGAATTGGCTCCGCTAGGAAAGTTTTTGCCATATTCACTGATGATCCCGCTTTTATCTCGAATTTTCCATGACGAGCCATCGAACTCTGTTTTAGAAAAACTTTCGAATTTAAATCTAAAGCCACCGTTGGAATCGGAAATCATCTCACCGAATTGCGAAGAAGTATACCCGTCGGAGGAAGTGTAGTGAACACCCAAATTTGGATTTTTAGAAATCTGAGGGAACCCAATCAAAGACCACCCCTTTCCTAAAATCCCAGAGCCGGCGCCAGAATATTGGAGGCTGATCGCAGGAATCACATCTCCAGCTCCCGGAGGAACCTGGATAGAAAGCGAAAAGCCCGGTTTACCATAAGAGTTTATACTAACCTCTGGAAATGGAAGAGGTATCTCAGTCTCTAATCCAAAGAATGTGGAAAAGAAAGAATAGATCGGGCGCAAGGGATTCCAGGCCAAGAGTAGAGTCGCACTACAGAGTATAAGAATTACATAATATCTTCCGGTCCTAAACATTAAGCTTGCCAAATCCTTTTTTATATTTCCGGAGTTTTGTTCCGGATCGGAATTAGCCGAGCTGTGAGCGGTTCACCTACAGGTGATTTTTATATCTGAGAGCACTAACGCGTTTAAAATTTTCAATGTCAAACACAAATATCCCAATTTAGGATATTAAAAACACAATATCCACATCCTTTTTTCAAATATCCTGAATTGGGATTCATGTAAATTGTTCATTTCTGAATTTGGAATCAATATTCCGCACGAATTCTTGAATTCAGGACAAAAAGAAGTGATTACTAAAGGAACATACAATATTTAAAATATACTAAATTGGGATATTTTATGGGAATTCAAAATAATTTTCTTTCTTTTTACTCGAAGAAGTCACATCCCATCCAAATAAGGACGATCTTTTTTTAGAAGCCTTCATCTGAAATGTATTTTATGTCTAAAAAATTAACTCTTGTCCTTTGCGGAATTTTCTTCCTGCCTTCTTATCTTTTTGCTTTCGAAATTTTGTTCAAGAATGGGGATGCATTCATTGCGGAGGAAGTTTCGGAGGAACCAGAATACATTCTTCTTGCCTGGAAGGAGAAAAAATACAAGATCCCGAGATCGGAACTCCAACGAATCGATCCCAGGAAGAAGGGACCGGATTCTTCCTATCGTTATTCTGAATTCAAACTAACTGATGGAACTCAACTAAAAGGTATCTTGGTAGAAAAAAAAGAAAACAAACTCATCCTGAAAACGGAACTGGGCTTTGCCGAGCTGGATAAAAGTAAAATTCTCTCTCAGAATTTCGATGAATTACCTTCGGAACCGCCTATCATCCCAGAACAATATTTATTAGAAACTTCTAAACTAAAAGAATGGAGAATAGGATTTTTCGGCTCCGGCTATTATTCCTGGGGTACATGGGGACAGGCATTCCCTATCACATACGGTGGAGGTGCCTTTGTAGAAAGAGATGCAAGCTCCAAATTTTGGTTCTATGGGGTTACTTCGGAAATATCTGCTGGGAAAGGAAAAAACGGAAATCTAAACGTATGGAGTCAGTCCGTTTATCTTGGAAAATATTATGGGAATTCCTCTCCGTATTGGTTGCTGGGAACCGGGTTCAGCAATTTAACTCGTTCCGGAGATGAAGAGAAAATTTCAACGATCAATCCGGACCTTATCTTTGAATTCGGCTGGAATTGGCAGACGGAATCCAGATCTTCTATACGGATAGGAATTCGTTCTCAATGTAGTATAGAAGAAGGTTCCAGCTTTTGCAGATCCGGCTTCCGGTTCTCATGGGGATTTGCCATATGAAAAGAATGTATTCCATTTTTATAATTCTTTTTCTATACCTTCCTTTTTGTTTTTGCACAGGCTCCGGCTTGTCTGAAATTTTAGGAGAAGAATCCGCAAGAGCAGAATTTGCATTTGTAGCAAAATTAGGTCCGAATTCCGCAATACTTTCATGGAATTGTTCGAAAATTTCTAAAGGAACCATGTTCACAAGCGATGGTATAATCCCGAGTGCCCTTCCCTCTAAAACTCATTTTTCAGAATGGAAACATCTGATTCCCAATACTTCATATAAAGTGATTTTAACCTGTGGCTCTCAAAAGATAGAAGAAGGTAGTATTGTAGAATTTACAACGTGGGTCTCGAACGATCCGCCTAAGACAAGAGGAATTTGGATCTTAGGTGGTATCGGCAATGACGGACTTCCGACGAAAGAAGTGGATCTATTCGATCCCGTCACGGATATATGGTATTCTTCCATTACTATTGTTCCGAGTCCTAGGATCTTCGCATCCATAGTACATCATAAAAACAAAATATATGTGATCGGCGGTATGGAGAATATTTCCGGAACTTATATTTCCTCCTCTAAGGTAGAAGTATATGATCCCTATGCGGATCTATGGGAGACAAAGGTTTCTTTGCCTTCCGGTTCTATTGGTGCAGTAGCAGGTTCTATAGGAGACGAGATCTATATTTTATCCGGTTCTAATTCGACGGATATGACAAACGGCCCCGTATTTAATACAATTCTAAAGTTCTATCCGGAACTTGGGGTAAACGGACAATGGGTCTCTTTTTCATCTGCCTCTACGATATTCAATAGAGTGGATATGTCCGGTTGCGCGATCAATGGAGTTATTTTTTATACGGGTGGCAGGACTTATAATACAGGAAGTGCAAACTCTAGCACGGATGGTTTTGCTGCTTCTGCCAATACTACTACTTCTTTTAGCGAGCCTAGCTTAGGAGAATCCAAACATGGTGCTGGAGGAGTTTGTATTTTACCTTCTTCCCAAGATCCTTTTCCTGCGGATGGTGTATATTTTGCCGTGATAGGAGGTTCGACCGGTTCAGGAAATGTATTTCAACCTGCGACTTTCATTATTCCTACAAATCGAACTGAGTTTTACCAATTGGGCTCATCTTCCTTTTCTTTAGGTCCAAGTCTTCCTGTCTCTCTTTATTTTCCTGCAGTTCAGCTTTCTTACGAAACTCGTAAAATTTTTTCCTTCGGCGGGGCTTCTTCTATTAATATTCCGGAAGATACTGTGTATTCCTTGGATTCGGGAAATCCATTGGGTTCTGCATGGACAACCCATACATTACCTATGCCAAGAAGAAGATACGCGCATAAAGCCATTCGGATCGATAGATGAGAACCGTGTTGTGGAGACCTTCAATTTTTAGAATATTCGTTCTTTGTATTCTATTCATCGTTCCTTTGTTCTTATATTCAGAAGAGGATCTAACGGAAAACAAATGGATCCAGGAAGGAAACATATTATTAGAATCTAAACAATTCGAAGAAGCTGAATCTTTAGCGAATTCTATTTTGGGATCGGATCCTTCCAACTCAAAGGCCGAATTTTTGCTAACTCAGGCCTGGATCGGAATGGGCAAAGAAGAAAGAAAAAAAGGAAATTTCCAAAAGGCAAAAGAATATTTAGAAAAAGCTTATAAAAAATGGCCTTTGAATGAAAGTATTCGAACGGAACTTACAGAATTGGAAAATTCTCCAATCCTACATAAAAAATCACCAATACAATATAAAGGTTCTTTTTTCGATTCAAATGTTTCCAATAAAAGTATGGAAAACTTAATCCTTAGTGTCGACCTTCTCCGCTTAGAAATTGAAAAACTAAAAACCGAATTGGAAACAGAAAGGAAAGAACACACCAAAGAGAACCGCTGGACCTGGATCTATCTATTTTTAGGCATACAAATCACAATTTTATTCTTGGTACTTCAGAAAATTAGAAAATTATAATATTTAAAAAATCACAAGAGTTATGAGTTGCAGAATACCACAAACAGCAAAAAAAATCTATGCGCTAAAAGCGACTCCTCTCTCCGCTGCAATCTCTCTGGCGGTTTTCCCGTCTTCGGTTTTGAGATCGGGATTTGCTCCCTTCTTCAAAAGTAATGAAACGATCTGCTCGTTTCCTTGTCTGGAAGCGGCGATATGAAGTGGAGAAAATCCCCCATCTTGCGTAAAATTAGGATCAGCACCATATTCTAAAAGTAATGCAACAGCATCTGCTCTCCATGAAGCGACCGCAGAATGTAATGCAGTATTGCCGATCGATAATTTACTTTTGGATTTAGCTTGGATGTCCGCACCCTTCTCCAATAAATACTGAATGATAGAAAGCCTACCGAAATGAGATGCCAAATGTAAAGGTGTCCAGCCGTCCGGACTATAAGAATGAACGAGACTCGAATTGGAATTTACAAGTTCTTTGACACGTTCTTCGTCTCCTAAAGCCGCCGCTTCGAATAGATTGAGTGGAATTCCTAAGGTAAGGTAAGAATTTACGATCTCTTCTTTTCCGTAATAGAGGGCAAATAGTACAGGAGTGATCCCTTCCGGATTTTGTTTGGAGGCTAGGTCCGGATTTTCTCTCAGAGAATAGATAACTTGGGCTTTATGACCGGCGGCGATCATTTGGAACATATCGGAACTCAAGGAATATGCCTCCGAAAAACAACGAAGGATCATCCATTCTTTTAGTACTTTGTCAATCCGGTTTCGACCGCTGGTCAAGAATTCTAATGGAATTATTCTTTGAGTTGAATTAAATCGAAAGGTTGGAGGTCCACGGAGATCGGAGCCGGAGTGAGAAGCCGATTATCTCTTGTGTCAAACATACTCACGCCCGGTTGAGTGAATTGGGTATTAGAAACGTAAAGAATCTCGTCATCCCCAAGCAAGATTGTGGTCAGGCTCGCATCATAAGAAGAAGGAATAAAAAGTAAACTCGCCAATTTCTTCCCCGTGCTTGGATTAAATACTTGTAATGTTTTATTAAAGGAAGCATCCAGAACGCTTGCATAACCCAATTGTTCGTTTTTGATCTGCACTCCGAGTATATCTCCGCCGGCCGCAGTTTCCGGAAATAAAAAGCCAGACCGGAAAGTCCGAGTAGAAAGTCGAAATGCCACGACTCCACCGTCAATCTGGCTCAAAAAACCCATTCTATTCGCGGCGGCAAAGACAATATGTGTTTCTCCGAAGAGATCCAGCATCTGGGGCTTGCCCACCGGATTCGGAACAGGAAATGTATAAGTGGAAATAATAGAATCCGTTACAGTATCTATTTCTAGAAGTAGCGAACCCCAAGGACCAGGAGGAAAATATCCGCTCGGGTCATTTCGATCCAATCTTTGTAATACTACAAAAAGACTCGTGCCCACCATCTGCATTCCGGACATTTCGGGAAGATTGTCCGGAATCGCACTCGGCTCGGAATAACCGCCCAAATCGATCTGGCCTAGGTTTGCTCCCGTTAAAGGATGAATAATCCTTAATATTCTAGAACCATAAAGTGATACATAGGCTTTGTTCTGCCCGACAATCGCAATATCCGCCGGATTGGTCCCGGAGCCCATGGACCATTCGGCCACCGTTTGGAACCCGAAATTCGGATCTAAAACTTGGATACTATCCCTATTTAAACGATTTAGAATATATACTTTATCGTTCCCGAATCTGGCCACTGCATCCGAATGGATAGGCGTCAGCCCAGGATAGGAAAGTAGAAGTTCCGGATTTAATACCTTAAACCTTCCCCCACTTGCAAAGTCTGTAGTAACAACTCCGATATTATTCGGAAGATTAGGAGTTAAGAATAAAGTATATAAAGGAGGCCTTTCTATATCTCCGCAGAAGTAAAAGAAGATAAACAAAGCCGGAAGAATAGAGGGAAATCTATATCTCACTAAAACCTCCCGCTTAAGGTGATAAACCAATTTCTTCCCGGAAGAGGATAGCCTACAATATCCTCCACTCTTTTATCTCCCATATTCCTAAGATCTATACTTAAGAGCAGTTCTTTGGGAGTTTTTTCCCCTTTTTTTGCAGGATCTTCTTCTTCCGGAGAAGAATACAGTACGAGTGTGAGATATGCATTCCAAATCTGTCGAGCAGGCTGGTAATTCACATACTCATTTGTCCTGTCTTTGAAGACCGCCCCTACATATACACCTTCGAAACCAAGCTCCCAGAATTTCCCTCTGTAAGCGACGGTTCCTGAAATTTCATGTTTCGGTCTAAGAGGAAGATATTTTCCGTTCAGATAAGGTGCAGGAGAAGTATTGATCGCTTCTTGGTATGTATAGTCTAATAAAAATTTCCAACCCTTGTATTCGGTCTTATGAGAGACTTCGGCTCCATCAATCCTCGCAGAGTCCACATTCTCCGGTCTCAAGGTGAACTGTGAATTCGGAATAAAAAGAATCATATCCTTGATCCTTTTCCTAAAGTAAGAAATCGTAATATTCGATTTAAATTCTCCGTTTTTATATTTTCCGGTAATACCAGCATCCGCGTTTTCACTTCTTTCAGGCTTGAGAGAATCGTTCGCGATGATTGTTCCGACTTCGCCGAAAAGTTCCAAAAAACTAGGAATCCTATATTGTCTAGCGATATTAGATTTGAATTCTAAAGAATAATTTTCTTTTTCCCAAAACCTCCAGAGAAGTCCCGTCTTAGGATTCGAAAATTCAGTAGTTTTAGTGGCAGAAGCAAATGGATCCTGTTTTCTGTACCAAGGCTCGTCAGATTGGAATTTATCTCTGTAAGAATCCCAAGAAACTCCCGGAGTCAAAACTAATTTACCATCAAAAAATCGGAACTCGTCCTCCACCTGAAAAGTAGTGTAAGTCCTAGTCTTTCCAGGCTCGTATTTTAGATCTATATTTTGAGGTGTACTTCTGGATCTTTCGAATGTTTCCCTTTCTATCCCCGCATGAAATTTTAAAATTTGATAATATTCTAATAAATAGAGTGTAGGAGTGATCTGGAATCCTGACTGTCCCATAAAAGCCGTAGAATTAGGTGTCCCCTTGGAGAATTCCGATTTAGGATCGAATAGATCGTCATTTGTAAACGAAGTGAAAGCCCTAGTTTCCAACCTCAATAACCCGTCGAACAAACCTTTTGTATCCGTTCCTAGAGAAGAAGTATTTCTGAGATATCTGCGATGAACTTGTTGGGTTTGGTTACTTGCAGGTCCAGGAATTCCATGAAATCTATAATTTAGATCATTCCAAAATTTGATTTTGGTAGCACCAATGTCTCCGCTGAGTCCAATCATGCCGGAAGTTCTTTCGTACTGAGCATTCCTTCTTCTATCAATCGTATCATCCAATGGATTGACGAGTAAGGTCCCATGATTATTTAAATAGGAAAAATTTTGGTCCGATTTTTCTCCCAATAAGAATACGCTCGTCCCGATCCCGCCATAAGTCCCGGTATGCGTTACGCTACTCTTCCCGGTATTAAAACTTCCCGCGCCTATATTAACACGAGTTTTAGGGGGGCCTCCTCCGGTTCTAGTAACTAAATTTACACTTCCTCCGATTGCGGATCCAGAAAATCCTACAGGTGCACCACTTCTATAAACTTCTATACTTTGTAGATTGTCGAAGGGAAGATCCGCGAGGTTTACTTCTCCTCCTTGGGCATTATTAAAAGGAACTCCGTCTATAAAGATCCTGGTTTGATTCGGATTCGTTCCTCGAAGTGAAAGAGTAGAATAAGAACCTAATCCTCCGTATCTTCTGATCCTGACACCAGCTTCTCTTTCTAAAACGTCCGGAAGGTTCGTATAACGTGCATTGTATTGGTCCAGATCGATGGAAGTCTGGAAACCAGTTGGGTTCTTTCTGAAATTTTCAGGTTGCGAGTTTGAGCTGGTCTTTCCCACCACTTTTACAGCGGAAGTTTCCGTCTTTTGGTTCTCTTGGGAAAATATTTGGACGGAAACTAAAAAGAGCCCTAGATGAAGGATCTTACCGAATCGTTTGGGTCTTTTGTTCATGAGGCCTTAACTCCCGAAAGCCAAAGTATTGAAAGCAGCTCTGATAGGTTTTCTGACTCACGCCCGGTTCGGACCCTTCCCGTCTTTCGACAGTGGTTTTGTCAGACCATTTTGGCGTTTACAGCTGCGGGTACAGCTCCGGATTTTCACCGGATTCCCTTTTCAGATCTACTTGCAAGACCAGGTTCCCAACCCAAGTCGGAGGGGCAATCTGAAAAAGGTTTGGCCGCCTCTTGCTTACGCAAGACCGGGCTGCTCCGGGCTCGGACATTCGTCCTCGTCCTTCGCTTACGCTTACGACGCTTCGCGCCCTTCACATCCCTGGCGGATTTTGTAAGTGAAAGACTCGCGTTGACATATCGCCTCTTCCCTTAGATTTTTTTCACGCAGAGGCGCAAAGACGCAGAGTAACGAAGACCCGTCCTGTAGGAGTTCCTACAGGAGGATTTTTCAAGAATAGAAAGAAATATTTTCTTGATGTAAGATAAAAACCGGAAAGGATTCACGAATTCGTGACCCAAAGGGAAATCCCTTCGGGTCTACCTACATAACAGGGAGCACCGAACTCGAATGAAACGAATTCCATCCTTAAGATTTCTTTTATTAGGAATCTTTCTTTTAACTACCTCATCCTTATCCGCGGCCGGAACGTATTCCGAAGGTTGGACGGTTGCAAAATTGATCCAATTTGAAAGCAGAGGGGTCATTTTCGAATCCTATGAAGGTCTTTTAGAAGTTTATACTATAACCGATTCCGAAACCTGCGATGAGCTGAAGGACGAATGTTATACTCCTACTAAACAAAAGATAGAATTCAGCGTTCGTCCTGAAAACGCGGATGTTGTGAACTTCTTAAGCAAAAATTTAAACCAAGAAATTTTAGTCCAATATAGAATCCACAGATTCGAACCTGTAGCATTGTCTTCCGATTACGAAGTCGTTGGAGCTCAACTACAAGAGAGGTCGCTTCCGAAAGGCCTTCCTGATAAAATCGTAAGCAAAACGAAAACAGGAGGAAAAAGAAATTTTTCCGTTACCGGCCGTATTCTAAGTTTAGAATATAAGGGAACCATGGTGGGAACCTGGGAAGGATTGTATCTGGATGAAACCAGAAATAAAGTTCATTCTTTCTCTGTGACCGACGAAGAAATCGCAACCTTCGCTACAAACACTCTCAAATTCGGACTTAGATATTTCTTGGGAGTTTCTGTGGCTTATGTAACAGGCTGGAGAGATTCTCATTATGATATTTATGAGATTAACTTCAAAGCCCCTGCTGGAGCATTAGAACCGGCTGGTAAGACCCAGTAATTCACATTAAGGTTTTATTAAGCAACAGGCCGGTGTGGGATTTCCTACATCGGCCTGTTTTATTTTAAGAATGTCTTCTTGAATCTATGTTGGAGCTCCTACGTAGATTCGAAACCGGCCCCCACCCCGATCTTGGGTGGAGGAGGTGGGTTAGTGGGAGAAGTCACTCCCCTATATCATAAAATCGTAAATTTTACAATAAAAATATGGGGTGAATTTGTTGGAGGTCCTACAGAAGAGGCTTAAGATTAAGGATGAAAACTTCCATCAGACTGGAACTTAGGTCCTTTGCTCGGGAAATCCGATTTAGTCAAAGATTGGATCAGCTCCGTAGTTTTTGCATCCGGATCCGGAGCAGGAATTCCATTCTGGCTTAACTGCAATGGATGGATCTTACCCTTGATAAAATTCCCTTGTTTGTCCAAATCAGCTTCCAACACCAAAGAGTAACCTCCGTATCCTTTCGTGGAAAAAACTCTATATCCTAAAAAGTTCCCTAAAGAATAAGCGATCAGTTTTCCTTTATATAATTCGAATGCCCTAGGCAAATGAGGACCATGACCTATAAATAAGTCTGCGCCCGCATCAATCAATGCATGAGAAAGTGCGACCAGGTTTCCTCTATATTCTCCGTAAAACCTTTCCTGCTCATTTTTTACGTGCAACGCAGGTCCACCTTCTGCTCCTCCATGAACGGAGATAAAAACCAATTGTGCTTTTTTCTTGGCCTCTTTTACGAGAGCTACACCTTCTTCGATCTGATTTACATAGTTATGTGCACTTTCCATATGACTGAATCCGATCCAAGCCACGGAAATTCCTTTTACATTCATATAAGTAATCGCGCCTTTTTTTCCGGTAAATCTAACTCCTGCTTCGGAAAGATTTTTAGCGGTGTCTTCGAAACCTTGCTGGTGAAAATCCAAACTATGGTTATTGGCGATAGAAACTATATCGAATCCAACATCCTTTAGGATTTTTGCATATGATGGAGGAGTCCTGAAAGCAAAGATAAGAGGGCGATTTATATTCTTAGCACAATGCGGATAATCAGTTAGAGTGCTTTCAAAATTTGCGAATAGTATATCTGCTCCTCTCAAACTCGGTTCCACCTGAGAGAACAAAGTGTTCTTAGGATCAGCAGGAAGTTTATTCTCCGGATAATTGGTTCCCATGACCAAATCTCCGACCGCTTTGATCTTCAAAGTTTCCGGTTCTACGGAATCAATCGGCTGACATTGGGAAAATAAAAGAGAGAGTCCCAAAAGAAAGGACAATGCAAGTATTCTATACATAGGGGAAGGATTTTAGAAACCCTATCCCTGGCAAAGCGGTTTTTCTAAGATAAAGTCCCTTAGTTACCTACAACGACATTATTTATCTGGATCAATAATGGGAGAAATCCTGCATCAGCACCTACAGTTAGACCGGAAGCCTGCGAAGTCACTTCGCCGCTCACTGAATAACGTACAATACAAGATCCGGAATTGGTGGTGCTAAAATTCAAATTGTTTACCGGACTATACGGAGGACTAAAAGTAAAAGGCCAAAAATTTGGAAAAGTACCAGAAGGACAGGAAGATACGTCTATATCAAAGCCTACTGTCACATCATTACTCGTCCAATCAGAAGGAACCGATCTAAGACTTACCTGGTATGTTGCAGTTGCCCCCGCTGTTACTGTCAATGCGATCGGAGTAAAAACGAGTAATGAATTGCCTCCGCCTACTAAGGAAAGCAAAGCCGCAGCTTGTTTTTCCGGATCTTTTTTATCTTCCTCCGAAAGACCCAAGAATTCTTTACCTACATCCGTTCCTGTAAGCACAAGCCCACAACTTACGTTATGGACAATGAGCATAAGAAAGATAATGCTCGTTATTAATTTATTTCTTAGGCAAAGAGAAGTTCGCATTCATACGTTTAACAACGAATTAATCGAAAAAGCAAGCTTTAAAATTGAACTAAAGTCTCCATTTTATGTCGGAAAACTCTTTATATCGCCGATCCTTATAGTATGCAATCTATTCCTTGCAATACATGTTCTAATTCCAAATTCACCCCACTCTTCTCCAAGGCAAGTCCCAAAGGAGAGATCTTCCAAATAGTAGAATGCGATAATTGTAAATTAGTTCAGGTCAACCCTCAACCGAGCCTAGAAGAAGTTTCCAAGTATTATGAAGATTCCTACTTCACTCAAAGGACTGACAGAGGTTACGATAATTATTATTCCGAAGAAACCAAAAAAGAAATCGCAAGAGTATTCAATCTGAATCTGAAAGATTTAGGTTTCTTCGATTGGGAAAGATTATTAGGTTCGGAAAAGTCCGCTTTAGATGTGGGTTGTGCAGCAGGTTATTTTTTAGATTATCTAAAGAGTAGAAATTGGAAGACCAAAGGATTGGATATAGCAAGCGGACCTGTACGTTTTGCAAAAGAAAGCCTAGGTTTAGATGTGGAGCAAAAAGATTTTCTAACTTGGGATTTAGAAGGAACAGAAAAATTCGATCTTGTTACTCTTTGGGCGAGTATAGAACATCTGCATCATCCAAAAGAAACACTTCAGAAAATCCTAAAACATTTAAAACCGGGTGGAAGAATGATCCTTTCTACTTGCAGATATGGAGTTCTTGCAAAATACCTGGGACCTAAATGGAGATATCTAAACGTTCCGGAACATCTTTATTATTATAGTTTGTCTGGTATTATTTCTTTAGGAAATGAATTAGGTTATATACCATTGGGACATATCTCCTATGGAAGTGGGCTCACGGCTAAAAAAGGATCTGGGATCTTTTATAAAACTTCCAAAAAGGTAGCAGACTGGGCGGTTAAAAAGTTCGACCAGGGAGATATGATGGCAGTTTGTTTCGGAGTGGTTAAGTAAATCCTAAGTCAAATTCTCTTTGGAATTTTTTCAGACTTGGTTAAGGTGTAATAGTCACAGATATATCGCCAAGTGATGTCCCGACCAAAGAAGTCGCAGATTCCGGGGCAGAAGTTACCGTATGTAAAATTTTCCCACTTCCGGTTTTTCCGCAGGAGAATGTAATAGTGGAAGAAACTCTAGGATACTGCTGATCACTTACAAAACTAAATGTACCCGGAGACGGATCTAAACAAGCCACATCTTCAGAAACCCATTCGATAATTAAATCAATTTGGCCGGAATCCGAAGTAGGCCATTTAGGAACGGTAATAGTATAGTTAACGCTACCAGAAGTAGAAATGATCTGGCTGCTGCCGATAGAAAAATTTATTAAACCGCTGCCTCCAAAACTAAGTCCTAACGCAGCCAAAATAGGATCGTTATTATTCTCCTGGGACGCCTTGGCCGCCTCTTCAGATTGATAACCTAAGGCCAAACCACAATCCAAAACCGAAATCGCAAAGATAAATATTACAAATTTATAAAATACAGAATTGGCTAAAAAACGATAAGGTGACATCGGAAAATTCCCTTCATCCGTATGATAAGCGAAAATCCTACCTATACACAAGTAGGATTTTTATAATAAGTAAATTTATTGACTGAAAATCAGAAGTCGCATCCCCCAAAGGAGGGATGCGCATGAAGATTAGTGTTTTTCTTTTCCTGTCTCTTTTCCAGGTTCTTTAGTTGAAGGAGCGTCCTTTACCTTGATAATCTTAGTGGCAAAAATTACCTTATACACTTCCTTTTTCAAAAGAGTAAACTCGTGCTTTTGGCCATTCGAATCCTCGGTTTCCAGTTTGAGGGAATCTACATCTTGGCCCACTACTCTGGCTTCGGTTGTTTTACCGGTTCTCAGGATGATCATGCTATAATTTTTACCTGCATGTTCCGCCGGACTTGTCTTATCTAAATACTTACGTAGAGCATCTTCCAATTCTCTTTCGGTTTTGGAGAAGAACTCAGTATGAGCCTTTGTCCTCTCTTCCTCAAAGAATTTTTCGTATTGGTCTCTATGAACGAATCTTGTACCAAGATCGCATTCGGTAACCGTAACTTTATAAAATACTACAGTAGTGAAAAAACCCGTAAGCACGTTCAGCGTCGCTTGCCAACCATTCACTGAATGCTCTGCGAAGTAGACCTTGCCTTCTTTCTTTTCTATCTCAATATCCCTCGAACCAGGGATACGCCAGAGACCGTAAAAAGCGAACCAACGATTATAATGTACTAGTTCTTCGCAAGGTTTACTTCCTGATTCTAGGCCTAGTTTATCTTCTCCTGTGAATTCTATCCTTTTATCTAAAGTACAGTTTTGGAGAAGTAATACGATTACACCAATTAGGGTAATCATTTTGCAAAAATTCGAATATCGTCTACTTGGAAGCATACGACATGTTCAAAATGCTATAATAACGTAATCAAATCTATTTTAATTCTTTATGATTTTTTTTGGGGAAAGTGTAGAAGTTTTTCTAATCTTCGGATCCGCAGTTATAGCCACGGGCCATAAAGCCTTCTTCTGGGGTTTGTCCTTAAACAACCTTACGAAAAAGTAAAATGGTACGGCGATTGCCAGGAATAGAAAAAGATATCTAGGAAGAGTGGATTCTAGAATGGATTCACGTATTAAACCTAAGGCACGGCCCTCGTTCTCTGGGATCTTATTCCGATAATTAGAGCCGTATTCATACGCATATACTTTCAATTTCAGGCCTCTCCAAGCCTTTTCGATCGGATTTAATCTATTCTCAAATGCTGACTCCGAGCTAACCCGATCTATCTTTAACACGCTCCCAAGCATTGCGCTTATCAAAAAGAAGCAAAATGGAATTCCCACCAAAAGTAGGAACAAAGGAGAAGAGGATCTATTATTAGAAGGGGCCTTCTTCAATTGTTTTTTAGTCTTTGGTTTTATAGAATTCATGGCTTAAAACTTTGACTGCGTGGACACAAGCTTCCTCTATTAGTATCGAACGAAAGTCCTTGCTTTTCCAAGGAGTTTTTTTAAGGTTCTAAAGAATTGCAAACATGCGACATATTCGTTTCCTTCTTCTTATCTTATTAACCTCCTGCACCACTGTGGGATTTCACAGATCCTCTGTGCGGGAGACCTACGAATACGGAAAAATGAAAACGATCAGAGTATGCGTATGGAAGGACGAAAACGTTTCAACGGAAAGAATGGACTATCTATTCAATTCTTGGAATGAAGAATTGATTCTATACAATCTCCAAGCGAAAGTTTCCCAAGTAAAAGATTGGAAAAGGCCTGGCTGGACAGGCAAAGCGATCATGGAAGAACTTTATAAAGCGGAATTGCCCGACGGTTGTGATCGGATTTTGGCTTTGGCAGGAGTTAGACTTTCCGACATCGCATATGAATTCGCTTCTTATATTTTAGCTTTATTCTTCATCCCCACTTTTGAAGTTTTAGGAGCAGTGGACAGTCCTACAGGAACCAGAGGATTTGTTTTAGCTCATACTGCTTCTCTTGGACATTTACTCGTGGGCGGGGCCTCCAATACTATAGTTCACGAAGGATATCATTTATTAGGGTGTGGACATGCATTCTATCTTTCGGAATGTTACGGTCAGATCCGAGATCTAAAGACAACGTCCGAAATTGCAGGAGATTCTTTTTTCCCAGCGACGTATTCTGGAGGAGGGTTTATCACTTCCAGAAGGGAATTGAATTATTTCTTTTTGGGACGTTAGGTTTGTTTTCCGAGTTTAGGAATTCCTACTTTAATCAAATCGGGCATATAAAAACCTGGAAGAATGAGCCAAACTTCCGAGAAACCTAGAGAACATTCATCTTTAAGATTCAGTGAAGAGACATTGGGTTATCTATACGCTCTAGCAGGAACAATATTATTCTCTTCCAAAGGAGTGATCGTAAAATTAGTTTATAAATTTGGAATAGACTCGGTCACCGTTTTAGCGCTCAGGATGATTTTTGCCATTCCATTCTTCGCATTCGTTCTTTACCAAGAAACTTCTGAAAAATCAGGGAACCCGATCTCTAGAAAAGATTATGAAATCGTGGTTTTACTCGCTTTTATCGGCTATTATATGGCCAGTTTTTTTGATTTTTGGGGATTAGAATACTTATCCGCCTCTATGGAAAGACTGGTTCTGTTCACATTCCCGGCACTTGTTCTTCTTTTGGGTTTTGTTTTTTTAAAGAAGAAGGTTCACAAAATCGAGATCTACTCCGTAGCCCTCACATACTCAGGCATCTTACTGGCATTTTTGCCTGATGCAGAAGCCCAAGGAAAATCCGCATGGATCGGAGGAACTCTAGTATTTTTATCTGCCTTAGCCTATGCGGTCTATCTGATAGGAAGCGGCCAGATGATCCCGAAATTGGGCTCTCGAAAATTCACAGCACTTTTGATGATCTGGTCTGGTGTTTTCGTACTCATTCATTTTTTTTCCACAAAAAATTATGAAATCCTAATGCATCAACCTTGGCAGGTTTATGGCTATGGATTTGCTTTAGGATTTTTGACAACGGTGTTGCCGGCATTCTTAACTACCGCAGGAATACAAAGAATAGGATCCAATAAAGCATCGATCGCAGGAAGTGTGGGTCCAGTATTTACTTTATTTTTAGCGGCAATCCTTTTAGGAGAGATCATCACATGGGAAAACCTAGTCGGGACCGTTATCGTTCTTTCCGGAGTATTTTTGTTAGGAAGAAAGAAAAAGGTTTTAGAATAGTTCGAGAAGATTCAAACGAAGCTGCAAAATCACAAAAGCCAGAGGAGTCCATCTGATTTTGACCTGTAAAGATCCTGTGAATTATGGCAGTTCCCACAGAGCCGGATCAAAAAAATCTACTGGCCAATTTTAGGATTTTCTGATATAGGGAAAGTCGCTTCTCTCCCACGAGCCACTCCCCCCACCCAAGAACAGGGCGGGGGCGCACTTCAACCCACGTAGGAGTTCCAACATATTAAAGTTTATCCTTTAATATCGATCACAAGCATTGCCATATCGTCTCCGAAGACACCTTCCGAAAATTGGAATACTTCTGAGACAACCTGGTCTAAATATTCATCTAAATTTCCAAGATCTCTGTGTTGGAGCAGAATATCCTGAAAACCTGGAAGATCTAATATTCTACCTTCCGCATTAAATACTTCGTACATCCCATCGGAGTAGAATACGATTCTATCATCTTTTTGCAATTTAATGGATTCATTAAAATATTCTATAGAATCAAATATCAGAAGAGGAAGATTCATCCCCTTCAATTCCATCTTCTCCTCTCCCCTAAACAATACGATAGGAGGATGGCCCGCATAAGAGTAGACCAACTTTTTCTCCAAAGGAAAAAATCTGGCCCAGACTGCAGCGATATGATGCTCCACCACCATAGGTTTTAGATCTTTCACAAATTGCTGGATACCTTCCGCAGGAGAAAGGCCAGCCTTTGCATGATGCCTAAAAGAAAGTACTGCCATTCCTGAAACCATTGCGGAGGAAATCCCATGACCGGAAACATCTCCGAACAAAATATCCAATACACCATTCTCATGTTGGATATACGTTATGATATCTCCTCCCACTTTTTCGAAAGGACGGAAATAACTATCCATTTTATAAAAAGGTGAACTAGGAAATTCCCTGGAGACCAAAGACCTTTGGGTGAGACGCGCCAATTCCAAATCGTGATTCATTCTTTCATAAAAATCGTTCAGATCGGATTCTCTTTTTTGTCTATCGAATGCCAGAACGATTAGATCACCCACTAGTCTCAGAATATAAATATCTTCTTCCGTCCAAAGTTTTTGACCTTTAACAGAATCGAATCCGATAAAGCCAAGCTCTTCGTCACGAGAGGAAAGGCCTACCACAACTAAAGAACGAGTCCCTCTTCTTTCTAAAAGATTTCTTAAGGAAACATGGGTAGAAGGAACATTATCCAAAGAATCATAAACGATATGACCCTTATTACTAATTGTATCGTAATCTGATTTAGGAAAAGTTTCTATAGGAAGATTTTGTAGTAGGTGGATCCTATGCTCGATTCCATCTGCGCACCATTCATTCGTGTTAGAAATTGTCAGACCAGCATGAGTGTATAAAAATAAAAATGCCCTGTCCGCTCCGCAGAATTTTCCAAGTTCACCCAAAGCATGGTTTACTGCATCTGTTGTGTTTCCAGGTTCTACACTTAAAAAATATCTAGAGAGTTGAGTGAGTAAACTCTCTAATGCGATCGTTCTTTTGAGCCTGGATTCGGCGGCACGAATTGAAGTTACGTCCTTCAACACTCCCCAGGCTCGAAGTAAAAATCCCTTCTCCACCACGCCTAAAGCAGTGTTTAGAAAATATTTACGTTTTCCTTTTCGATCCAGCTCTTCGGATTCGGTATCGTGGGTCTTATAACCGGAACGTACAAATTCGGCGACACCGAACATATTCATCTTATTCGTTAGTCTGACAATGTCCTTTAAAAGAACACCTTTGATCTCATCCGCGTTATGATATCCATAGATTCTTGCCATGGTATCGTTGCAATGAGTGAGTCTTGCATTCTCATAGATCAACCTGCACTGTTCCTCAATGGGAAGAGTGGTGTCTAAAGGAGAATCCAACTCGTAGGACCAGATCCCTTCGGGGGACCTACGAAAATAACCGTCTACCTTCTCGATTTCCTCGAGTCGGGTCTTATAATCCAATTCCATTCGTACCAGGCGGCCCTTGCCATTTTTCTATTTATCGGTTGAGGCAGTCGGGGAATTTTCCCGGTTTTTTTATTTTCTGCCCACCCAATTTGTCCGGGGGTCCGTGTATCTTTATATTCGGACCACAAGGAGGCGCCAATGAAAACCGAACATAGGAACTCGATCAACCAAGAAAAAATATCTGCACTAGCTGAAATGCTCGCAGACAAACTCATTGAGGAAATCCGTAAAAGAGCCCTGGAAAAACACGAAAATTTCCCAAAAGAGGCGGCATAAAACAGAATGTTGTCAGAAAAAACCGATTGCCAAGGGACGTTTTCCTTACAGAATTCCGCAGGTCGGAGGTGCGAATGTCCCAAGGCGATTTTTTTCGGATCCGTAAAAGTTTTCTGATCGGTTTTACCGGTCTGACTCTATTTTTTACAAATTCATGCGGCTATAATACGATCCAAGTCCAAGACGAACAGGTAAAAGCTGCCTGGTCAGAAGTAATCAATATGTACCAAAGAAGAGCGGACCTGATCCCCAATCTGGTTAATACAGTGAAAGGTTATGCTGCTCAAGAAAAAGAAGTTCTGATCGAAGTAACGAGGGCAAGGGCCAGCGTAGGTTCCGTTCAGGCCACACCTGAAATATTAAATAATCCTGAACTATTTGCCAAATTCAATCAAGCACAAGGACAAATGACCTCTGCACTTTCTAGATTGATGGTGGTGGTAGAAAAATATCCCGATCTAAAATCAGACAAAAGTTTTATAGGATTACAAGCTCAGTTAGAAGGTACCGAGAACAGAATTGCTGTTGCAAGAAACCGCTATATCACCTCAGTCCAAGAGTATAATATCACAGTCAGGACATTTCCAAATGTAATCACCGCTAAAATTTTCGGCTACGACGTAAAACCGAATTTCAGCGTAGAGAACGAAAAAGAAATTTCTAAACCTCCACAAGTTCAATTCTAAGAACTGGATCTCAGATGAGAAGACTGCTCTTTCTTCCTATTTTATTTCTCTGTTCCGGGATTTTCGCGGACCAAATTCCTATTCCCAAATTGGCGCATAGGGTCACGGATCTAACTTCCACATTAAACGAAGAAGAAGTTTCCAATTTGGAAAATAAACTAAAAGACTTCGAAAAACGTAAAGGAAGCCAGGTGGTCTTGGTCATTATCCCAACAACGGGAGAAGAGACCATAGAACAATATTCCATCCGTTTAGCGGAAGATTGGAAAATAGGAAGAAAGACCATAGCTGACGGTGTCATTTTCTTAGTCGCAAAAGACGATCGCAAGATGCGTTTCGAGATAGGTAGAGGATTAGAAGGCGCCATCCCCGATATAACGAGCAAAAGAATACAATTGGAATACGTAAGACCATTATTCAAAGAAGGTAAATATTACGAGGGGATTGACCAAGGGATCGATAAAATTCTAGGGTTAATAGATGGAGAACCTCTACCGGAACCAAGCTCCACAAGTTACGAGTCAAGTTCCGAAACAGAAGACGATAATTTCGGACTTTATATAGGTGCATTAGTCGCTATAGGGATCGCAGTAGGATTCATATTTAAAAAATTATTCAGTTTACTCCAGGCGGGAGTTGCTACATATGCAGGATACTGGGTGGGAGGATTATTAGGTTTTTCTTTAGAAGTAATGCTTCCACTTTTGGTGATCTTCTTCATACTACTTTGTATCATATACATTGCGGCCAAAAATCCAAACTCAGGCGGAGGAGGATGGTCCGGGAGTTCTTGGAGTTCCTATAGTTCCAGCGATTCCGGTTGGAGTTCCTCATCTTCTTCCAGTGACTCTTTCAGCGGCGGTGGTGGAGATTTCAGCGGAGGAGGATCCTCTTCGGATTGGTGATTCTTATGAGCAAAAATCCTTCTGTAACCGAAAGACTAATACGCAATATTTTTGCCGGTTTCCTGGACCTATTTAGGATAGGAAACGGACCTTTATCAGGTTTTACTTTATTAAGAAAATATTTTAGTTCGAAAGACCTAAGAGAAATCACATCTGCGGTCGCAGATTCTGAAAAAACGCATAGAGGAGAATTAAAGGTAGCGATCGAAACAAAAATTCCACTCTTTCAAATATTCTCAGGAAAAACCGCGAGAGATAGAGCCTTAGAAATGTTTTCTTTCTTAAAAGTTTGGGATACAGAAGAAAATACCGGAATACTGATCTATATTCTTCTTTCCGAAAAGAAGATTGTAACGCTGGCAGATCGTGGAATCTACAAAAAGATAGGACAGGAAAACTTAAATTTGATTTCTTCAAAAATAGGAGAAGGTTTTAGATCAAATGTTCCTAAGGAAGCAATACTCACGGGAATTAGAGAGCTAACTGAAGAATTGAGTAAATACTTCCCTGCTGGAAAGAAAAATCCGAACGAAATATCAAACGAACCTTATATAAGTTAGAAATATTAGAAACTTCTAATTTTATTTACCATGGAGTAGAGACCATTTCTGCGGCTCATGGAAAGATGTTTATCTAAACCGATCTCTTTTAAGAACTCCAGGGATGCTAACTTGATCTCTTCTTTTGTTCTTCCTGAAAAAACCCGTAATAATAAAGCGATCATTCCTTTTGTGATCGCGGAATCACTGTCTGCCTGAATGAATAGTTTGCCTTCTTTTTCTTCCGGAACAACCCAAACCCTAGACTGGCAACCTGGGACCAATCTATCTTCCGTTTTTAATTCGGGAGCCAAAACAGGAAGCTCGTCCCCGATCTCGATCAGCATCTGGTATCTTTCTTCCCAGTCTGCCGCCTCCGAGAACTCGGCGATAATTTCTTTTTGAGCTTCTTCCAGAGTAGGCATCCTTTTCCCCAAGCTGTTTTCTTCTAGGCTAAAAACCACGGCTCCCCCGGAAACAAAATAATTTGGATGGGGCCCAAGGCCCCTTCTCTTATTTTAGACGATTCTTCACATATTTAATCAGGTAGAAAATTCCCGCAGCAATCAAAGCTAGAGGAATAATATAGATCAAAGAAAGTATTAGTTTTAGACCAAGACTTGCCAGATCGATAAAGGCATCTCCGAAACTAGGAACTTCTACTGCTTTCGGCTTTTTAGGACCGTACATATGGATGCTGATCTTTGCCCAGGTCACTCTATCTAGAATTTTCCATTTTTCGAATTCTGCGGAGTCTGCGGAATCTTCGGATTGTCCTAATAATTCTTCAATTTCTGCCGCATTTTTAGGAGTGGATCTTGCACCAAGTTCTGTTCTTCTTGCGACCCGGATCTTCTCCCTTCTGGAATGGATCTGTTCTAATGTATAATTTTCAGTATGATCTTCTACTTGGATATTTTCAGAAGTGAGTGTGCCTATCTTCTCCAGTTCCATCAAAACCTGATATAGATCGGAAGATTTTACGTGGATGATGGCAGTCATACTCGGTTCGGTATCTCCTCCCCAGTTCTGAAGACTTTCACTCTGCACGAATCCATACTTACCGGAAAGTTCTAATAAGAATTTTCGAGCCGCGATAAAATCTTTGGTCTGAAAATTTAGATCTACCTTATATTCTAAAAGCCTACCTATCTTTAGGTTTCCGATCTTAGGAGTTGCAAAGGTTTTGATCTGATCTTCCGGTGTTGCTTCTTCCCTTTCACCCGCCTTGCCGGCCAATTTTTTCTCAGCCTCTTGCATCGGTTGTTCGTCTGCAGAAGGCATTGGAGCCGACGCGGATCTAGAACGTAAGTCTGAAAGATCTTCGGATTGTTTTTGGGAATTTTCGGCCTTGCAGACGAAAAGAAAAGATACGATTAAGATTGAAGTTAGAAAGCGAAACATTCATTTCTCCTAAAAATCCTATACGTCCCGCATCGAACCTCGGACATATTTAGGAAACTTTCTATTAGAAACAAATGAATCACTTTTTATTCTTTCGTTTTTATCGACTGTTTGGTTGAAATACTTTTCGGATCATTTAGGGAACCGGAGCAAAGATCACACCTAATTTGTCTATTTCATCCCCGCTTCTTCCATGAAATCCTATAATCCCCCAACCATTAGGTGCGGAATATGTGACACAACTGGAAGTTGTAGATCCTCCTGTAAGGAATCTCGCTAGGCTTGTGCGAAATTGTGCATAAAAAATCCGAGTATGACCACTTTTTACGCCACTACAAAGTTTTACTTGGTCTAAATATTCCCCCGTTCCCAGGCTCAAAGTTTGTAAACTTCCACCTGTCCCTCCATGACTTAAGACAGTTCCATTCGTTAATTGTAAAGAAACTGCATCCACTCTGGATCCGGATCTTAAACTAATTTTAGAAGCAGATGGAGAAGAAGTTAGAGAATTTACATCGTTGAACGCAGTCCCATGAGGCCCGCCGAATGCATCGCTATACAATAAATTCTGCAAAAGAGAATAATTGAATGTAGAAGAAACTGCATAATGATCAGAGAGAGGAACTCCCGTCACAGGATGAACAAATCTTGCATCTTCTATCAGATAAGAACTAGGTGATAAAGAAATATACGAATTTCCGCGATAGAATATTTTATCCACTACCTCGCAACCTGTGCTTGTTCTATGCCCCTCACAATCCATCAAAGCATCTGCACCCTGCGTAGGATAAGATCCTCCTCGAATCAATTGGATCCAAACGTCCGTAAATCCGTGATTTATAAATTCTCGGATATTATCCCCAGATCTAGTATATCTTGTATTCGTATCTCCCATCACGATCACTGCATTCCCGGCAGAATTAGATTCTATAAAATTCAATATTTGCAATATATTGGATCTTCTTGCAGCCAAATCCGCTTCTTCCGTGCTTGCGTTCGTATGTAAATTATATACGTCCAAAAATACTCCGGGTGCCACCTTATGCCTTGCTAGAGTAAATCCTTTTGGAGTTAAACAATCCGTTCCGTTGCAGGCATCCCAATCCACCCTCTGGAAATCTGAAAATGGAAAATAGGATAATGTATTTAGACCGTCACCTATTCCCATTCCTCCACTTGTAGCGGATCTATAAGGATGCACATCATTCGCATACAAACTTGCATGGTAATTAAAATCTTCCTGGACTTGGATCAGATCGAATGGGGTCATTAATGGCCCCATGTAGGGTGTATTTTCACTTGGATTCGAACTAGAAAATGGTTCCAGTAGTCCGGCCACATTATAAGTGAGTAAGGAAAATGTTCCGGTTCCGTTTACAGTATCGATAACTGCAAGGTCCGAATAATTTGTGTCAATTTTCGTCCGGTCCGTTTTCTGGATCAATCCCAGGAAACTTTCCGTGTTTATGACCTTCTCCCCGTTGCAATTGAATAGGAACCATAAGATTCCTATCAAAAGGGGGATTCCCTTTTTGCTTTGTTCGATTTTCATTTTGGGTTCTCCGTTTTTTGATATCGAACGAGCAGTATAAATATAAGTATTATATTCTAATTAGAAATTTCTTATATGGTCATTTTTTTATATTATGGGACTCTTTTACCCGTTCCTGCTTCTAAAATCTGAAACCACTCTTCTCTTTCTAACCGGATTTGAAATGCTTTTGTAGCGGATTTAATTCGATTCGGTTCATTCGTCCCCAAAACTGGGACCAATTGTGCAGGATGGAAGAGATACCAAGAGAATAATACTGCATCCAGAGTTGTATCCATCTTCTTTGCGAGGCCTTCTAATGTTTTATATAAAACAATTTCTTGTTCCGTTTTAGGTTGGAAAACACGACCACCCGCAGTTGGAGACCAGATCATCGGCTTAATTCTCAATTCCTGGGCCTGATCGAATACTCCATTCATAAGAGGATCTGTATGAAATGGATGGAACTCCACTTGGTTCGTCACTAAAGGAAAATCCAATCTGGATTGCAAAAGGGAAAATTGGGAAGGAGTAAAATTAGAAACTCCGAAATGTAAAACTTTACCACTTTCTTTCAAGGAACAAAATGATTTTGCTATTTCATCTGCATCCATAAGAGGATCAGGTCTATGAATAAGAAGCAGGTTTATCCTTTCTATATTCAATTTTTTTAATGAATTTTCAGCCGAACTGGTCAGATATTTTGCGGAAGTATCGTAATGTTTTACAGAAATTCCCGGACGATTTGGACCTGGATATTGTATCCCGGCCTTCGTTATAATTTTGATCTTTTCCTTTAGATCCGGCCTGATCTTTAATACTGTACCAAATTTTTCTTCGTTTCCATATTCTCCGTAAAGATCCGCATGATCGAATGTATCTATTCCGGATTCCAGGCAAACTTCTATCTTTTCTAAAATACGATCAGTATTCACCCCCTTTTGGTCCATATGTAATCGCCAACATCCGTATACCAGCCTGGAAAAACCCGGACCTTCTTTATATTTATCTTCTTTCTCCGGCTCAATAATCATGGTATACGTATTTTAGAAGAAGCCACCGAATCAAGACGGAAATGAAAAGGCTTGCCATTCCATTCTGTAGTTTTATAAAAGTTTTCATTCTCTAACGGGAGAGCTTACATGAAAACAAATACAATTTCCCGATCTGGCAAATCCCCAATTAAGAAAGTTTCCGCTAACAAAACTAAGCCGAAAGGTATAGGCCGGGTAGAAAGGTCTTTTTTCCCTGGAAAGGAACTTCCCAGAATTTATGGTCCGGGAGATACGAATGCTTTGGAGCAGGGATTTTTACCGGCATGGGTTTCTAAAAATAAAAAATCTGTCGAGGCGGATCTATTGGAATACGGAGCCATCTTATTCAGAGGTTTTCAAATTTCTTCCGCTCAAGAATTTGAAGACGTTGCTCTTAGCTTGGATAAAAATCTCAAGACCGACTATCTGGGAACTTCTCCCAGAAACAAAGTTACTCAGTTTGTTCATACTGCAAGTGAACTTCCTCCTCATTATCCTATTATGCAACATGCGGAGATGAGCTTTTTGGATAAACCTCCCCGTAAACTGATGTTTTTCTGCGCAGTAGCTCCCAAAGAACATGGAGAAACCCCGATCGCAGACCTTAGGAAAATATACGAGGACCTGGATCCTGATCTATTAAAAAAGTTTGAAACGAAGGGAGTTAAATACATCCGTAAGTACGACGGTCCAAACGCTTCCCGTTATAATCTTTGGAAAACAAAACGTTGGGACGAGATGTTCTCTACCAAAGAAAAAAAACAGGTAGAAAAGATCGCAGCCCAACAAAGATTCCAAGTAGAATGGTTGCCTGAAGACGGATTAAAACTCACAAACAAGCAGGTTGCTGTCAGAAAACATCCTGTCGCTAAAACAAAGGCTTGGCATAACCATAGCCAGGTATTCCACCAAGATGCAGCCAGATTAGAATATGCAAAAATTCTAAAACAGCAAGGATCTTTCCGAAGCCTAATCCTTGCAGGAGTTCTGTACGTTCTCACATTCTTAAAGAAGAAGCTCGTGGAACCAAAGGACCAGGATACGAATGTGATCTTCGGAGACGATTCCGAGATCAGCGTTTCAGAGATCGGTAAGGTCAGCCAGACCTTCTGGAAACATCTATCTATATTCTCCTGGCAAAAAGGAGATGTACTTTTGATAGACAATTATTCGGTTTCCCACGGAAGATTACCATTCTCCGGCCCAAGGGAAATTTTAGTCACCTGGACGGACTAAAATATAATTTAAAAAATCCTAAAATATTAAACGGCAGCGGGTGTTCGTCCCGCTTTAGGGAAATACATGCAAGATTACGATTTAGTCAGATTGAATTTCAGTCCGGGGGGACTTTTCGTCCTGAATATATGTTTGGGACTCATCATGTATGGGGTCTCTTTGGAGTTGACCATTGCTGATTTTACGAACTTAAGAAAACAACCTAAGGCGGCGATTGTAGGTCTATTTTCCCAATTGGTATTATTGCCAGCGCTAACAGTTGGATTACTTTATATTTTAAAACCTCATCCAGGTCTAGCTCTTGGAATGATCTTAGTAGCCGCTTGTCCAGGCGGGAATATGTCCAATTTTATCAGCCTTCTCGCCAAAGGAAATGTTCCTCTTTCCATTTCTCTCACGGCGACTACCACTGTTTTAGCCTGGTTCTTCACCCCATTTAACTTTTTTTTCTGGGGAAAATTATATACTCCTGCGGCTGACAGATTAAAAGAGATCAGCTTAAATCCGGTAGATGTATTTCTTTCTATTTTTCTAATATTAGTTTTACCTTTGATCTTAGGAGCTCTTACAAATCGTTTCCTGCCTAAGGTTGCTTCCTCTTTAAAAAAGCCGATGAGAATTGGATCTACAGTTTTACTAGGTGTTTTTATACTGATCGCGTTTGTAGGAAACTGGAGATCCTTTGTGGAGTTCGGAGCCGTTTTGTTTTGGCTTGTGCTAATCCATAATGGTTCCGCATTAGTAGTAGGATATCTTGTTTCTTGGATCGCAGGTCTTGCTCACAAGGAAAGAAAAACGATCTCCTTAGAAACAGGACTCCAAAACTCAGGTCTTGGTCTCATCTTAATTTTTACATTCTTCCAAGGGATAGGATCCATGGCGCTTATCGCTGCTTGGTGGGGGGTATGGCATTTGATTAGCGGGCTTTTCCTAGCCTCTATCTGGGGAAGAGAAAAAACTACCTAACTGATCTTCATACTAGTCAGAGAAACCGAACTCTGGATGATATCATTATAAAAACGAATCTCTTCCTTTTCCTCGGCCAGCGCCAAAGCATATAGCATAGGAAAATAATGTTCCGGAGTTGGAATAGCCATCTGCACTGCGGTTCCTAATTTCTGGTAATTTGCAAGGCTCTTCCAATCTCTCTTTTGGATCAGGTCCTTGAACGTTTCATTTGCATCCAATGCCCAGTCATGTGCATTGTCTTGGTTTTTCCAATCATAAAGACGTAAATTATGCACCATGTCTCCACTTCCTAAGACCAGCACGCCGTTTTCTCTTAGCTTAGATAAAGACTTTGCGAATTCGTAATGCCATTCTCCCGGCTTGGTAGCATCTAAACTTAATTGAACTACAGGAATATTTGCCTTCGGATACATATTCCTAAGAACACTCCAGGTACCATGATCTAATCCCCAGGAATCGTCTTGGATCACTTGTGCATTTTTAGATTTGGAAAGTTCTTCCGCAAGTTTTGGATCTCCAGGCGCGGGATATTGCACATCGAATAATTCCTGAGGGAATCCATAAAAATCATGAATGGTAGGAGGCAATTGGTTTGCGGTTACATAGGTTCCTCGAGTAAACCAATGGGCCGAAATACTAAGGATCGCTTTAGGTTCCGGAAAATTTTTCGTGGATTCCGCCCATGTATCGGCTAACGGGTTCGGTCCGAGAGCGTTCATTGGACTTCCATGGCCTACGAAAAATACCGGTAACTTCTGCATAATTCCTACTTTTCTTTTAGACTACTTGTAATAAATATAATTACAAGAAAATTCATTTTTTACTGAGAATTGAAAATAAAATCCGGATTATTTTCCTTTGTAAAGTTCGAAAACCTTAGGCCTGATCTTGGACTTAGAAAAATGTTGGTTGGAAGCTGCTTTACCTTTTCTTAATTTTTTCTGTTCTTCCACAGGCAAAGCGGCAATCTTTTGGCATTCTACCGAGCAACAATTATCAAATTTTTCTGCGCAAGATTCACATTGGATGAAAAGAATATGACAAGCAGGATTTTCACAATTGATATGCCTAGCGGATTTCTGATCGCATTGATGGCATTCACTTAAAATTTCCTCTCCCACGGTTTCCTGGAGTCTTGCGTCGAACACGAAATTTTTTCCCTTAAACTTGGAGTCCAGTCCCTTCTCCTTAATTTCGGAAGCGTAAGAGATAATTCCTCCGTGCAACTGATACACATTTTGGAATCCATGATGTTTTAGATAAGCGGAAGCCTTTTCACATCGGATACCTCCAGTGCAATACATTACAATTTCCTTATTCTTTTTATCTTGGAGAAGATCTATGATCATAGGTAATTCTTCTCTAAACGTATCTGCTTGCGGAAGTAACGCCCCCTCGAAATGCCCTATTTCGGATTCGTAATGATTACGAACATCCACTACGATAGTCTCGGAAGATTCTAACTTCTTATTAAATTCTTCCGCAGTTAAATGTGTCCCCACATTAGTTACGTCGAAAGTATCATCTGCCAGACCGTCTGCTACGATCTTATTGCGAACTCGTATATCCAATTTTAAGAATGAATAAGACTTTTGTTCCACAGCCACCTTGAAAGGGACATTTTTGAATTCTTTTCTTGCGTCTATACAGTCTCTAAATTTTTGAAAATTAAATTCGGGCACCGATAATTGGGCGTTAATCCCTTCTCTTGCGATATAGATTCTTCCGAGCACTCCCAAAGATTCCCATTCTCTATATAGTTCGTTGCGGAGAAGGTTCGGATCATTTAAAATCACATACTTATAAAAGGAAATAGTAGTACGTTGGAATTCTTCTGCTTCTAACTTCTTTCTGAGAATATCCTTACTGTAAATATTATGAAGAGGCTTATGTTTCATACGAGAGCGGATGTTTCCTATAAATTAGGATTTGTTGGACCTTCTAACTGGCAAGCCCAAAAACCTGATTTTGGAACATGACATTTATCCTTCTATAATGCTTGCCCTACCCTTCTATTAAAAGAAAATTTTGTCCCATGCCCAAATCTAAAACGCCCACAAAAAAGAAATTATTAGGGGGAGAAAATTCCAAAGCAGAAGATGTGATCCGCGAGGTCCGAAGTATCGCCGACCCGAAATCTGTAGAGATACTTTCCCGATTTTTCAAAACGGGGAAGGGGGAATATGGAGAAGGTGATCTATTCTTAGGAGTTAAAGTCCCATCTTTACGAAAAATTTCCAAATCATTCAAGGGACTTCCGTTACCAGAACTACAAAAGATAGTAAAATCAAACTATCATGAAGAAAGGCTCCTCGGATTTTTTATACTATGCGAGAAGTTCCAAAAAACTCCTGAAGAGGAAAGAGAACAGCTGCATCTATTCTATCTAAAAAACTTAAAATACGTAAACAATTGGGACATCGTAGATTTAAGTTCCAGAGAAATGATCGGAGATTATCTTTTAGATAAGAAAAGAGACATTCTATATAAACTTGTTAAGTCGAATAATTTATGGGAAAGAAGGGTCGCGATCATCTCCACTTATGCTTTTATCCGCAAAAGAGATTTTAAAGATACCTTAAAGATCTCTGAAAACCTATTAACTGATAAAGAGGATCTCATTCATAAAGCAGTCGGCTGGATGCTAAGAGAAGTTGGAAATAGAGACCTCAAAACTGAGACCGACTTTCTGGATAAACATGCGCATAAGATGCCCAGGACCATGCTTAGATATGCGATCGAAAAGTTCCCAGAGAAGTTAAGACTGAAATATATGAAAGCGGGAAAGGAATAAAAGACCTTTAATGCTATACCGGAGAGTCGTGTTTGAATTCATGGAAGAAACGATACCTGAGCCTAAATCTTTCCTTTATGTTTAAATAGGACCATTCTATAAAGATCCAAGCTCTTAGCCAGACAGGCATAATCGTAGGGATACCGTAAAAATTTATGCGAATATCCCAGGAGCCAATCTTTGAAACCCAAAAAAACATTCCATGAACTCGGACTATCCGAGGACGTCTTAAACGCAGTATCCGATCTAGGATTTACCGAACCTTCTCCCATTCAATCCGAAGCTATTCCGCTCATTCTTTCAGGAAGAGACGTAATCGGTCATTCCCGCACTGGAACAGGTAAAACTGCTGCATTCGCAATTCCAAGTTTAGAAATATTGGAAGAAGGAGAACAGTCTCCACAAGTATTAGTACTCTGTCCTACCAGAGAATTGGTGGTCCAAGTTGCAGAAGAATATAGAAAATTAGGAAAATATAAAGAAGATTTCGAAGTAGCTGCAATCTATGGTGGAGATGATATCACCAAACAATTCAAGGCATTAAAAAGAAAACCACAAGTGATCGTTGGGACTCCAGGAAGAACCATGGATCATATGGACAGAAAGACCTTGATCCTAAGCGGAATCAAAATGGTGATCCTGGACGAAGCAGACGAAATGTTAGATATGGGATTTTTAGAGGATATGGAAATCATCCTCGCAAAGGTTCCGGAAGAAAGACAGACCATTTTATTCTCGGCAACTCTTTCCGCAAAGGTAATGGGAATCACTAAAAAGTTCCAAAATTCCCCTAAGATCGTGGACGTAACCGGAGGAAAAGCGGACAGACCTAAGATCCACCAGATCTATTTTGAAATGAGAGAAGGCCTCAAACATGAGGCATTAATTCGTCTATTGGAATTTCATACCCCAAAAGCTTCATTAGTATTTTGTAATACTAAAGTCAGAGTGGACGAAACTGTGGAATTCTTAAAATCCAAGGGAGTTTTCTCAGAAGGGTTACACGGAGACCTTTCCCAAAATCAAAGGAACAAGGTGATGTCCGGATTTCGTTCTGGGCTTGTTACAGTTCTAGTGGCAACAGATGTAGCTGGAAGAGGAATTGACGTAAGTGATGTAGAAGCTGTAGTCAATTACGATATCCCGAGAGATTCCGAAGACTATGTGCACCGTATCGGTAGAACTGGAAGAGCTGGAAGAAAAGGCCTTGCGCTCAGTTTTGTTTCCAATAAAGACTTCAGAACCTTACGCAAGATCAGAGAAGACCACGAATTCGAAATGGAACTCGGAAAAATCCCTGATATAACAGAACTCACTGAAAAGAAATTTTTAGAATATTCTCACATAGTTAAAGAAGTTGCGGAAGAAGGAGATGTTTCCGAATATTCCAAACTTGTCAAAAAACTCACTTCAGAAGGAATTCCTGCGGAACGTTTAGCAGCAGCTCTATTCAAATTAGCTCTTGCTGAGAAGTCAGAAAAATTTGACTCAGGAGCCCGCTTCGACCAAGACCAAAGAGGTTTCCGAGAAAAAGAAGGTTCTTCTCGCAATGACCGTAACGACAGACGTTTTGGTGGAAAATCCAAACAGAAAGGAAAACGGGATCATAAGGATAAAAACCGAAACTCAAATCAACATCGTGGCGGAGGCGGTGGTGGAAGAAAAAGCTCAGGCTCCGGCGGCCCTTCTCGCAAAAAAGCAAACCGTTAATTTCTTAAATTTTCACAAAGGGCTCCGGATTTGTCCGGGGTCCCCATAAAATGGAAATTCTATCCTGGAAATAAGGTATCCTGAATTGTACCGAATTCCAAAAAGGAGTCAAAATGGAATTTGCAATCGTATTACTCACCGGTCTTCTCATCGGCTTTGGCTTGGCATTCTTCTTGGCAAAAGCACTCTATTCCAAAGAGTCTGGGATCAATCCGAATGAACACGAAAAGTTAAAATTAGAAAGAGCGGGACTTCTCACCTCTGAACAAAGATCCAAAGAAAGGATCCTTCAGTTAGAAAAAGAGTTCAAAGAGAATTCCGAAAAAACGGAAAAAGCGATCGGCTATTACCAAGCCATGAAAAAGGAATCTGATCTTTTGAAAGAAAGATTAGAGAACCAAAAGAGAGAATTCGAAGAACTCATGTCCAAGTTGGACGAAAAGTTCAAACATGCAGCTAACCAAGCTCTACTGGACAATTCCCAAAAGTTCAACCAGCAAACCCATGAAAAGATGACTGACCTACTTCGTCCTTTTAAGGAAGAAATAGAAAAGTTCGGAGTCAAAGTAGAACTTTCTCATAAAGAGCATAAGGATGATACAGCAAACTTAAAGGCTCAAATCAATAATCTATTAGAAATGAATAAAACACTTTCAGAAGACGCCAAAAATCTGGCCTCCGCTCTGAAAGGAAATTCTAAGACACAAGGAGATTGGGGAGAAGGAATACTCGAAAATATCCTTCAAAATAGCGGCCTAGTCAAAGGAAGAGAATACACAGCGCAAGAATCCGTACAAACTGAAGACGGAAGATTAAGGCCGGACATAGTTGTCAAACTTCCTTCCGGAAAATCGATCGTTATAGACTCTAAGGTTTCCTTAACAGCTTATGTGGAATACGCTTCTGCAGAAACGGAAGATATAAAAAAGGCTGCACTCCAAAGACATCTCAAAAGTTTGTACGAACATGTCTCGGGATTATATAAGAAAAATTATCAGTCTCTGTATGGAATAGAATCTCTGGATTTTGTGCTGATGTTCCTTCCTGTGGAACCTTCTTATTACGAGGCTGTTCGAACAGATCCTAAATTTTTAGAAGATGCTTATGCAAAGAATATACTGATAGTCACTCCTTCTACTCTAATGGTTTCCTTAAAGATGGTGGCCAATCTTTGGAGAAAGGAAAAACAAAACAAAAACTCGGAACAGATTGCAGAAGAATCCGGGAAGATGTACGACAAGATCGTAGAGATAGTTAATGCTCTTGAAACCCTTGGAAGATCCATAGACAAATCTAGAGAAAATTATGATGCAGTTCTAGGAAAATTAAAGTCAGGACGAGGAAATCTACTAGGAAGAGCGGAGAATATTCGCAAACTAGGTGCCAAGGTTCGCAAGTCCTTAGATTCGGCTTCCGAAGATTCTGGGGAAGATATCGAAGAAACTCTATTCTTAAATGGAGAATAATCTAATATTAAGCTAGGTCCGGACCGGGCTGCACTTTTACAGTGGAAGAATAAATTTGTTCCATACAACGTTTTAAATATAAGTTCGCAGCCCTGTCTCCGGAATAGATCCTAAGAGCTTCTCTGAAAGATTCTCCTGAGTCCAAATATTTTCCGAAATGGAAAAGTTCCACTCCCCTTTCAAAATTACTTTTCGACAGCAGGAATGCTTCTTTTTCGGTTTTGCTCAAATGATCTCCCAGTTCATAGATTGCTCTATGATCTTCCTTCCCTCTAAATTTGAGTTTATCCAATTTACGAAGTAAGAACTTGTCCGAAGATTTTAATTTAGAATAAGTATCTTCACTGATCAATATATTAGAACCGTAATATTTATTCAAAGTTTCCAATTTAGAAGCCAGATGAACCGCATCGGAGATCACTGTACTTTCCATACGATCTCCCGAACCCACCAAACCCATCATCAAAGAACCTGTATGGATCCCGATCCCAACTCCGATCGCACGATTTCCTTGGTCCATTCTTCTTTGGTTATAATCTAAAATACGATTTTGCATGGAGATGGCAGCATTTACAGCATCATCAGAACTTTCAGGGAAAAGGGCCATAATCGCGTCCCCGAAATATTTATCTACGAAACCATGATTGGATTGAATGAGGGGTTCCATCTCTGAAATATAAGAATTTAATAATTCAAAACTTTCCTTAGAATCCAGACTTTCCGAAATCTCGGTAAAGGACCTGATATCCGCAAATAGGATGGTCATTTCCTTTTTGATCTGATCCCCCGGTCTCATATCCTCCAGCTTCCCTTTTCCCAAAAATTCTAAAAAGCTGATAGGCACAAATCTACTGTAAGTCTCGTTCAAACGTTGCAGGCGATCCGATAATTTTTCCTTTTCTCTATACAGATCTCTATATCTGGAAGAAAGAATGAATGTCTGGGTAAGAATGGCGACAAACAATCCAATAGGAATAATAAATCTTGCGAATATGATCTGTCTCGCGGCGAGCATATCGAAAATCCCGGCCAATATCAATGCACAGATAGCAAATCCGATCGGAATAGAATATTGCTCTCCATGGATGATCGCTCTAAAAAGTACTATAATCGCAAATGCTACGCCTCCCAAAAAGACCATCTGATAATAAGGAACAGGTCTGGAAGCCATTGGAAAAGGAAAAAGTGTACTTAAGGAAAATGTAAAGGCGATCAGATAAAATAATAACATCCATCTTTGGGGGAAATAAGCCGGAAAGGAATGCCTTAGAAAATGAAGTCCTAAAGGTAAGGCGGCATACATGGTAAGATATTCCAAATTCATGGAAAGAGTGTATCCCACCCAAGGAAAATAGAATTGGATCAATTTTTCCTCAGTCACAAACAAACGAAGGAATAAACAAAAGCAGAATAAAGCAAATACAAGAGGAGTACGGTCCTGTCTCCTAAGAAAGAAAATACCAAGATGGTAGATAGTGGACATGAAAAAAAGACCGGATAAAAAAAGATCCCAATCTCTAAGTATTAAAGTTTCTTTATAAAGAGACGTAGCATCTCCAAAACGGATATCAAACCAAAGTCCAGTCAACCTATGATGAAAATTAGAAATTTTGAAACTAATATCCACTTCCTTAGTGGACTCGTCCCATTCATAATAAACAGGCCGATTATCCGGATTACTGGTTTCGAAAGAAGTTCCCGGTTTTCCTGAACTACCGGCAGACACACCGTTTACCAAAATTTCGAAAGCGGTCGCTTGATGTTTGGAATAGATTGCTAAACGCCCATGCTTTTCCGGGAGAAGTATTTTTAACTTGAGAAGTGCATAACCTGTACCAGGCCAAACTCCCGGGATCTTACGGAATTCAGTAGACTTTTCGGAATTAAGATCCGGATCGAATGTATTCGGAAAAAAAGACCAATCTCCCTGCAGATTGATGGTAGGGTTGGACCTGTAATCCCAACGGGTTAAATCCAAGATCCCTTTTTGGGCTGTTGGCATATCTGCGGACGAGCAAGAAACTAAGAAGATACAGAAAATTACGGAAAATAAATATTGAAGGCGAAAAGCTGTCGGCTCAGAGTCCATTGTTTTTCTCGCTCAGTGATCTATTAAAACGACGACTTTGTCAAGATAATATGGATTTCTTTTTTTTCTTTACCCTTTTCGATAGAAAACTAACGTAATTCAAATGTTTCGAAACCGTTTCAAAATAAATGTATTTCTTTTAACCATGTTCGCTATTATCGGGAACTGCGGAGATAGTTTAAGAGGTAAGCCCACACAGGCAATGCCGGAACTGGCAGGATTTTATGTGAACGAAAAATCGAAAGAATGGTTCAAAAACGGAAAAATCAAAATACAAACTCTTTGGATCCGACGTACCGCAAAAGGAGAAATGGAATTCTCCAACGAAATCTTAACCAGACTCCAATTTAGCATTAGTGAAAACAGGGAAGAATTAAAAGTTAAATCCGGAAAAGTACAAACCAGTGATAGAGAACTTTTATTTTTCGAAACCATCGGCAGAGAATTCCATCGCAAATACCACGGCAAAAATTCCGACGATCCTAAAAGCTGGGAGGTTCGTTCTTTCGGTCCATTTGTAAAGGTAAGAGAATTCGCGAAATTATTAGGAGAAGGAACCGGAAGATCCGCTGAACTTTCTCAGGATAAAAACGCCATCGTATTTTCAAACGGAGATGTTTACAGAAGAATAGGTAATCCTCTCTTGGGAAGAGTCTCCATCAATCTAGGAAAATTCAAAAAGACCATAGATAACGAGGTAGCTGGAGTAATATTATTTCCTTTGGATGCCGAAGCATTTCCCCAAACCGAAGGGAGGCAAAACTTCTTCGCATTATTTTCAACCACAGATCCTTTATCTGTAGGAACTCCTATCAAGATCGCTGAATTTCCAGGTCAGGTTCAGGAAGTTTTCGAACACGTTGCGGTTGTAGAATTAAACAAGACCAAACCCGGAATTGCGCCTCCAGAGATCCAAAACTTCTCCTCTCTAATTTTAGATGGGGTTGTAGATAGCAAAACAATCTCTCAAAAAGAGAGTACGGACGAACTGATCCGAAGACTAAAACAGGACCCAAACGTTTCCAAAGAGGAGCTGATCCGGGAGCTTGAAAAACTTAAGACAAAAGAATAAGTCTAACAAACCTTCTTCAAGAGCCCTTTTCGGATAGGCTCTTAAGATACTTTTCCGGATCATTTTCGGGAAAGTATCTGCAAACCGGAGACCATATCCTTTCTTTTCCCTCCCAAAATGGAGAAGAAGTTCTCATCAAAATCTTCCACCACTTTGACTGCTTGCTTTAATATCTTTTGGCCTTCTTGAGTACTCTTTACTAATTTTGCCCGGGTATCAGTCTCATGAGAGATACGTTTGACTAACTTTTTGGATTCTAAAGTTCTAAGCACGGTAGAAGTGGTCATCGGATCCGTTTTTGCCCTATCTGCAATTTTGATTTGTGTAGTCTCTTCTTCATGGAGTTCCAACCAATGAGTCACCGCCAGAAGAACGAACTGAGCATGGGTAAGATCCAAAGGTTCCAAAACCTTCCGGATCTCCCTTTGCCAAAGATTCGTGACTTGCCATAACAAAAATCCAGGACTATCGTCGGACTTATCGTATCTGAATATTTTTTCCTTCGACACTTATACCCATCCTTTCCGAAATCAGTTCGAAATCTTTCGGCCCGATTTCCAAAAATCCGAAACGAAACGGAAAACCCCAGGACTTTTTATTTCGGATAAAATCCAAAGATGGCACCAAGGGTAAAATATCAGTTTCTTCTGCCTGATAGTATGTAACGTTTCTGCGAAACGGACAAAAATCCGGGCTCATTTGGAAAGAATAGACCGAATCATCTTCAATGCGCCCGATCGAAGTGAATTTTCGATAAGGAGTTTTGGCCCCAAAGTTTTCTTTAGAAGAATACACTAAGACCCAATCCCCTTTTTTCATTTTAGCCAAAGGAGCTTTTTTACCGTGACAGGCTTGGACAATTCCTTCGGACATTCCGATGATAGAATGTTCCTTGGAAGCGACTACTATCCAGTATCTACTCATCTTACTTCTTCCCTGACTAATTCGGCAAACCTGCTGATTTCTTTTTCCATCCCCTTAGCCTGTTCTTCGCCAATGATTTTTTTCCAAAGAAAGCCTAGAGGACCCGAAATACTAAGCTCCACTTTTATCTCCGTTCCTTCTTGGCTCGGTTTAAAAGAATGTAAAAATTTCATTTTTGCCCCAGTCAGATAGGTCACGTCTCCAAATACAAAGGGTTTTTCAGATTCAGTGATCAGAACCTTACAGACAAATCCTCCCTTAGGTTTTAGGACAAATTCCTTACCTACTGAAACTTCTCCTTCTATCTTAGTCCATTCAATGTCCGAATCCCATGTAGGCCAGTTCGCAACATCGGCCCTCGCTTTCCAAAGGGATTCTGCATCTATTCCTTTTACTGTTGTATTATACTCGTACTTCCACATTGTATTCCTCCATATAGTAAGTGTGCTTACTATATGGACATCTATATACTAAGCGCACATATCATGCAAGTAATTTAATAAGTATACTTACTATTTGAGGATAAAAAAAAACGCCTCCGAACGGAGGCGCATCCTATTTTACGAGATCGAAACTGGCTTCTTATTGATTACTTTTTGCGTTAGAAGCCATTTTTAAGAAATAACCGTTAGTATCATACCAAGCCTGTCCAAGGTATAATGCGTTGGTTGCTTCTAAGTGGTCTACACCTGTAGTAAGAATTCCGTAAGAAGGACCACCTTTCCAGGTTCCCCATCTTTGAGAATCATCAGGAACCACACCGTCATTCCATACACTCATTCCGTAGAAAGGTGCTCCGATGGAACAAATAGGTGCAAGAAGTCCCATTGCAGGGTGTTGGATAAGATCATTCCCGATCATGTATGATCCGTAAGAGAAATACTTAACTCCGGAAGCATTCGGAACACTTGCGTTAAAAGAAGTAGCTCCGCTCACAGTTAGAAGTTTTAATGCGGCAACAGCGTTTTGGCTAGATTGGCCGTAAACAACGCCTACCAAAGTATTTACCACAGTTCCTACGTAAGGGAGAGCCCAACTAGGGATCACAGCTTCTATCACGCTTGCAACCGGACTTCCTTTGTGAGGAGTGTTGATTGTGGTAAGAGTTGCGACTTTACTTGCAAAACTAAGATTTGATACAAGATAACGAGCGTCCAATCCACCTTGGGAATGTCCGAGGATATGGACTTTTCCGGTATAATTATTAGCTGCCATTGCAGTTTGGATCGCTGTTTTCAACTGAGCAGCTCTTGCTGCAGAAGAGTTTGTAGCGGTCACAGTAGGAGTGAGAACAGTGGCCCCTTGAGATTGAAGATAAGCTGCGTTTCCGCCCCAATAATCAACAATACCAGTAGATTTACCCCAACCGAAAATTCCATGAGTCATTACGATCGGATAAGCTCCTGCTAAAGGTTTACTTGAAGAACCTCCACCAGACGCGCTCACTGCTCCCGCTGCTAGGAATAGAACCCCAGCTACCATTAACTTTGCTCTTTTTAACATTCTCCTTAACCCTCTTCTTTTAAACTATTCTCTCTACGGATCTCACTTCCCTGGGCTTTGCCTCTTTAGGAAGGAGTTCTTTATATATAACAAACAATCGATTTAGTTTTTTAATTTCGAACGTTTGCTATTTGAACCTTTGTCCACCTCTTCTGTGTCTCCGGCCCACAAAGGGAATTATAGAACAGTGTTAAATTGTCAATTGAGAAAATAAGAGAATTATAAGTGTAAAAGAAAAAATGATCTTAAACCGATCGTTCAATTAAAAATAAAGAAAGGGAATATTCTGAAATTATAATATGTTTTACTACATTTGGTGTAGCTAATTTATTGTAACGATCGATACAGTAGGAAGGACAAAAAAAGGCCCGCCTAAGCGAGCCTTCTTCTTTAAATAACTTTTCAGAAACTGATTATTTGGCAGCACGTTTTCTCATGTTTGCATCTAAGTGTTTTTTACGAAGACGTAGACTTTGAGGAGTTACTTCCAAAAGTTCATCGTCGTCCAAGAATTCGATATTCTGCTCTAAGCTGAATTTGCGAGGTGGAATTAAACGGATCGCTTCATCTGCTCCGGAGGATCTTACGTTCGTCAGTTTTTTCTCTTTTACCGGGTTCACTTCCAGATCATTATCTCTGGAGTGGATCCCAATAATCATTCCTGGATACACTGGGGTTTGAGGATCGATAAGAAGTTCCCCTCTTTCCTGGATTTTCCAAAGAGCGTAACCTGTAGTTTCTCCGGAGTCCATAGAGATCAATGCTCCGTTCTTTCTACCTGGGATTTCTCCCTTATAAAGATCGAATCTAAGGAAACGGCTGGATGCCACTCCTTCTCCTTTGGTTTCCGTTACAAAATACCCTCTGAAACCGATGATACCTCTGGTAGGAATTACGAATTCTACTCTTGTCATTCCGGACGGATGAGCGTCCATCAATTGGAGCTCTCCCTTTCTACGGTTCAACTCGGAGATAATACTTCCTGTGAATTGGTCAGGTAGATCCATTACGAGATACTCGTAAGGCTCCAGTTTTTCTCCGTTTTCTCCCTTTTTGATGATTACTTCAGGACGGGAAACTTGTAGTTCAAAACCTTCTCTTCTCATGGTTTCAATGAGTACCGAAAGATGTAATTCTCCTCGGCCTAAAACCTTGAAGCGGTCTTTGTCTTCGGTTTCTTCCAAACGCATTGCTACGTTTGTTTCTAATTCTCTGTCCAAACGTTCACGGATATTTCTGGTAGTTACGAATTTCCCCTCCTTGCTCGCAAAAGGAGAATTGTTTACCATAAAATACATGGATACAGTAGGTTCTTCTACCTCGATAGCGGGCATTGCTGCAGGCTTTCCAGGTTCACAAACAGTGTCTCCGATGAATACATCCGGTAGTCCCGCAATCGCAACGATGTCTCCGGCTTCCGCCTCTTCTATCTCGTTACGTTTCAGACCTTCAAAGTTATATAATTTAGTGACTTTTAAAATTTGGGTCTCGTCTCTTCCGTTTGTTTTGGGAGAAAGTTGGACTACGTTCATCCCTCTTTGTAGTCTTCCGTTATAGATCTTACCGATCGCAATACGGCCCACGTAATCGTTATAATCCAGGGAAGTAACTTGGAATTGTAACGCAGCGTCTATATTCGCTTTTACTGGAGGAACATGTGAAAGCACTGTATCTAATAGTGCATCTAAATTAGTGCTTGGAGCATCTTCCAATTTACTGACTGCCCAACCTTGTTTTGCAGATGCGTATACAATCGGAAAATCCAATTGTTCATTGGTTGCACCTAAATCGCTGAACAAATCGAAAACCATGTCTACGACTGCATCAGGACGAGCTCCATCTCTATCAATCTTATTGATGACTAGGATAGGTCTATGTCCTAATTGTAAGGACTTACCTAATACGAATCTAGTTTGAGGCATGGGTCCGTCGAACGCGTCTACAAGAAGAAGGCAGGAATCCGCTGTGGAAAGAACCCTCTCCACCTCTCCTCCGAAATCCGCGTGACCTGGAGTATCCACTACGTTGATGCGAGTTCCTTTATAAATAACTGCAGTATTTTTGGCTTTAATAGTGATCCCTTTTTCTTTTTCGAGATCATTACTATCCATGATTCTTTCCCCATCTTCCTTGGCAGTAACTGCGCCGGTTTGGCGTAAAATGCCGTCTAGAAGGGTTGTTTTACCGTGGTCAACGTGTGCGATAATGGCGATATTGCGGATTTCCATGCTATGACCAAAATTTACGCAGTGGCCAGGGTGACAAGGTGGAATTTTAGGAAATTCTTTTCAAAGAGATGAAAAAGAACCTATTAGATCGCTATTAATAGCCAGTTTTAAACGATCCTGACGATCTAATGCTCAGGCAATGGAATCCTTTCCGTCTCGCCGGGCACATGAGCAAATCGATCTTCTTTCCAGTCTACTTTTGCTTGTTCGATTCTTTCTAAAGAACTGGATACAAAGTTCCAATACATATGCCTTGGAGTAGAAAGTGGGGTCCCGCCTAAGAGTACGATCCTGGAAGTTTCTTCTGCTCTGAATTTTACTGCCCCACCTTTCGGATAGATTGCCATGTCCCCTATAGTAATGATCTTTCCTTCTGCGTCAGCTTTACCTCTAGCGACATAGATACCCGCTTCTTGTTCCGGTGAGACTTGTAGTTCTACTTCTGCTCCAGCCTCTACCTCCAGGTCCGCATAGAATAAAGGAGAATATACTTTGACCGGAGAAACTTCTCCCATGAAGGAACCAGCGATCAGTCTGAGTTCCCAACCTCCGCCGCTGACTGTTGGCAATTCTTCTCTTTCATGATGGAAGAACTCGGGAGAAGTCTCTTCGAATTCTTTGGGAAGTGCCACCCAGGTTTGGATTCCTTCTAAAATATTATATTCAGGATCTAGTTTGGATCTTTCACTATGTACGATTCCGGAACCTGCAGTCATCCAGTTCACTTCGAAAGGACGGATATCTTCTACCTTTCCGATACTATCTCGATGGGTGATCACTCCGTCATACAGGTAAGTGACAGTTGCAAGACCTATATGAGGATGAGGACGGACTACAATTTCAGCCCCAGTCTTGATGGGAAGAGGACCCATATGGTCCAAAAAAACAAAAGGCCCAACAGATCTGGCTTCGATTTGTGGAAGTACCCTTCTTACAAAAAAACCGTCTCCCAAATCTTTTTTCTTAGCGATAAGATATCTCATAATAGTATAGACTATTAGATCGGATTCCCAGCAATCTAAGCAAGATTTAAAACCCGAATTCTAATTTATTCAGGTTAAAAATACTTCGAGCTTCTTCTTGGGATATTTTAGAAAACTAATATGTAAAAATTATAAGAGCCTGTCCAAAGGATAGGGCTATCGGTTTTAAAATTTAGGAACCGAGCCTAAACTGGAACCCAGGGAATAATCTGCTTTTCCCGTCAGAATACAATATCCATTTATCTACTTTGTTTTCCCAAATTTCCACCTTAAGAGAATCAGGGTCTATTATCCAGTATTCCTTTACGCCCAATTTCAAATAACGGTCTGCTTTTCGACCTAGATAGGCGGCTTTTGTGGAAAAAGATAAAACTTCGGCGATCAGATCCGGGGTACCTTCGATCCATTTCCGAGTGTCTGCAGAATTATCCGGAAGAAGAAGGGAAATATCCGGTCGCAAAACATCTCCTCCGTCGGGAAAAAAACATCCACATCGGAGATAATTTTGACTAATGGATCGTTTTGAAGAAAGGTCCGAAGAGAGAAGATAAAATCTCCTTGGACGGAATTGTGTTTATAGAAAGGAGAAGGCGCCACGTAAAGAACACCTTCTACCATATCATAACGAAAACCGTCGTCTTGGAGGTTCTTATAGGATTCAAGGTCCACTCGTAATTTATGATAACGTGGAGTATCTTCCAGAGTATGAGCGAACATGTTCCGAGTATAGGAGTAAGCATATCGGTTGGTCAAGGACAACCTCCTAAAATTCACGTGTCTGGATCAGAAAAACTGCGTGCAAAAAAGTAGAATGGAATCACTTTTCTGGAAAGGCCTCTTGACGGAAAGATCCGCAGAATAGCTCCCCAAAACCCTTGACACCGGCTCGGACCAGTCAAAACTGGTCAAAACTCGAGAAAACTAGGCCAGTAATCATGTTCGCGATCATCTCTGTCGGCAACCGACAATTCAAAGTCACTCAGGATCTTGAATTCCTGACTGAAAAAACCGGTAAAAATGCTGGTGATACCTTCGACGCTAAGGTTCTACTATTTGCTGAAAATAATAAAGTTCATATCGGATCTCCGGAACTTAAATCCGCTAAAGTCTCCCTGAAAGTATTGGAAGACGTAAAGGGAGAAAAAGTAAGAGGTTACGTTTACAAAAAACGTAAAAACTCTCAGAGAACCTGGGGACATAGACAACAACTGCAAAAAGTTAAGGTAGTTTCTCTTTCGGCAGTTTGATCCGGATTAAGATACTCCGAAAAGGAGAAGAAATCCTAGGTTTGGAATCTTCCGGGCATGCTTCCAAGATGCACGGATCCAAAGGACAAAATCTTCTCTGCGCCGCTGTCGGAGTACTTATCCAAACTCTTTACCTGCATTTAAGCAAGGAAGGTTTGGCAGAAGAAGCGGTAATAGGAGACGGACTCTTGGACTTCAAGATCGTCTCCGGAAAAAAGACTGATCCAATTGTTCATACGAGTTTCAATCTTGTCGCAAGTGGACTAGTCAACTTGAAGGAACAATATCCTTCAGAAATTGAACTCATAGGAGAATAAACATGGCACATAAGAAAGGTGGCGGTTCATCCAAAAACGGACGCGATTCCCAATCCAAACGTCTTGGTGTAAAACGTTTTGGTGGAGAGTTGGTTTTAGCGGGCAATATTCTTGTTCGTCAAAGAGGAACCAGACTAAACGCCGGAAAAAACGTAGGTGTAGGTAAAGATCATACACTTTACTCTCTTGTCGAAGGTCACGTTAAATTTGAACAAGTTTCCAAAACTAAAGTTCAAGTTTCCGTTTACCCGAAATAAGCATTAGATCTCAGATTTAGTGCGTGGAAAAAGAAAGGCCTTCCGGGGATTTTTTCCTCGAGCCTTTCTTTTTTTATTTTTAGGCCTTAGGTTCACATGGAAAAGTTTTTAGATGAAGTACTGATCGAAGTTACCGCCGGACATGGTGGAGCCGGATCCATGCATTTCAGAAGAGAAAAGTATGTGGAATTCGGAGGACCTGATGGTGGTGACGGAGGAATTGGCGGTAATATAATTATACGCGCTAACCTTTCCATGGTTACCTTAGATCGTTATCTTACTAAAAGAAGATTTAGAGCCCAAGACGGATTTCCTGGAGAAGGTAACGAAAGATCCGGAAAAAAAGGAGAAGATCTAATCCTTTTTGTTCCACTCGGAACCCAAGTCTTTGACGAGGAAAGTGGAGAACTACTTTACGATTTCGTAAAGGACGACGGGGAATTCCAAGTTGTCAAAGGGGGGCGAGGAGGAAAAGGGAATACCCATTTCAAATCTTCAACTCACCAAACTCCTAAATTTTCTCAACCTGGGGAAGATGGAGAATATAAACATCTACGCTTTAGTCTAAAACTTTTGGCGGATGTTGGAATTGTAGGACTTCCTAATGCAGGTAAGTCTACTCTACTTTCTAAAATTACAGAAGCTCACCCTAAAATCGCAGGATATGCGTTCACTACCCTTTCTCCTAACCTAGGTGTGGTTAAAAGAAAAGGAGATATCTACCGTTATACTTTAGCGGATATTCCAGGGATTGTAGAAGGTGCAAGTAAAGGAATAGGCCTAGGGCTTTCCTTCTTAAGGCATATAGAAAGAGTAAAAGGTATATTATACGTTTTTGATGCAGCTGCATTGGACATCCAAGAGGATTTCAGGATGCTTCAGTCAGAATTAAGATCTTATAACCCGGAACTTCTAAACCGACCGCATTTGATCGTTTTAAATAAAATAGATATCTGGGAAGACCAGAGTTTTACGGAAGAATTACTCAAGTCTGTTTCTTCTTTAGGAAGGGTGATCCCGATCTCCGCACAAGAAGAAATCAATTTAGAAGAATTACTTTCCGTAATGGATTCCACTTTCTTCCAAAAAGAATTGGAAGAATTACATTTTAACGAAGAAGAACACCGGGAAAATTCAGATGAATCGAAATGATCTGAACGAGAGAATTAAAACATCCAATAAAATAGTAATTAAGATAGGTTCCGCAAGACTTTCAGGCTCGGAAGAAGAAGTGAATGATTTCCTTTTCAGCTTGGTTTCGGACATACGACATCTAAGGGATCTTGGAAAACAAGTAATCCTGGTTTCCTCCGGAGCAATCGCAAGAGGAAGAAAACTTTTATCCTCACTTTCGAACCCGGCACAAGCCGGAGAATCTCTTCCGGAAAAGCAAGCTCTGGCAGCCATGGGCCAAAACCGCCTGGTGAACTTATACGATAGTTTTTTTTCTAAGGTAAATCTTCCGATCGCCCAGATACTTTTCGGTGTTCTGGACATGGAGAATCCGGAAGGATTTAAAAATCTCAAAAATACTTTCGGACAACTTTTGGATTGGGGTATTCTACCGATCGTAAACGAGAACGATTCGGTCGCCACGGAAGAAGTAAAATTCGGAGATAACGACGTACTTTCCGCTATCGTAAGTCTAATCGTAGAAGCAGATCTTCTAATCATACTCACAGGTGTGGAAGGTTTTTTAAAAGATGGAAAACTTCTGCCTTTCTTGGAAGAAGTAGGAAAATCGGAACTTTCCCAAGCGGGAGGCCCAAGCGGCCCGGGCACCGGTGGAATGTATACCAAACTTAAGGCAGCTTCTATTTCCAGCGAGGCGGGAATTCCTTGTGGGATCATAGACGGAAATCGTAAAAATTGCGTGCGTGAGTTTATAGAAACGAATACACTCGGGACATTGGTTGTCTCGAGCGGCAAGAAGAAAAACTTTACGGAGGAGGAAATTAAATCCATTCTCCGAGCCAAACGTAACGGAGGTCAGGAATGATCCAAAGATCCGCAGAATCCATCTACGTGGACGAACTTTGTAAATCCGCAAAAGATGCTTATAGACAAATTAGATCCATCCATACGTCCCAAAAGAATAAGGTTCTGGAGAAGCTTGCCTCTGCTTTGATATCCAGAAAATCCGAAATTTTAAAAGAGAATGCAAAGGATTTAGAGGCGGGAAAATCGAAAGGTTTATCTTCCGCACTTTTGGACAGATTGACTCTGGATGAAAAAAGGATCCGAAGTTTGTCTAACGCAGTTTTAGAAATTAAGGCACTTCCCGATCCTGTGGGAGAAACCGTAAGAGGAACTACCCTTCCGAATGGAATCAGACTCAATACAAAAAGAGTTCCTTTGGGTGTGGTCATGGTGATATACGAATCCAGACCAAATGTTACTATTGATGTGGGCGCTCTATCTTTCAAATCCGGGAATGCATGTATCTTGAGAGGTGGTTCTGAAGCAATCCACTCAAACACGATCCTCGCAAAAATTTTCCAAGATTGTTTAAAGGAAGAAGGTCTGCCTCCAAATGCTGTCACCTTCGTAGATAAAACGGAAAGAGAATATATGATCCCTTTCCTAAAACAAACTTCTTATATTGATATAGTAGTTCCTAGAGGCGGAGAAGGTTTGATCCGTTTTGTTTCTGAAAATTCTCTTATCCCTGTAGTGAAACATGATAAGGGAGTGGTGAATCTTTATATAGATAAATCAGCAGATCCTAAAAAAGTTTTACCGATCGCAATAAATTCCAAGGTGCAAAGACCTGGAGTTTGTAATGCTGCAGAAAACTTAATTATACATTCCGAATATCCTTATATTAAAGAATTATTAGAAGGACTTGCATCAAAAGGTGTACAACTTCTTTTGGATCCAAGATCTCTTGCAATTTTTCCTCAAGGCCAACCTGTTAAAGAAGAAGATTACTTAGAAGAATTTTTAGATCTAAGATTTTCCGTCAAAACTGTGGATAAGATAGAAGAGGCGATCGAATTTATAGAGGCAACTAGCTCAGGTCATACGGAAGCAATCGTAACAGAGGATGTAAGTGCTGCGAATTTTTTTAGTCGGTCCTTGGATTCCGCTGCAATTTTTGTGAATATCTCCACTCGTTTTCATGATGGAGGAGAATTCGGATTAGGTGCAGAAGTTGGAATTTCAACAGGTAAATTGCATGTAAGAGGTCCGATGGGTCTTGTACATCTTACAACAACTACTACGTATGCGGAAGGAGAAGGACAGGTCCGAGGATAAGGGACCTTCTATCCCTATGAACTCTTCCAATTTGGTCGGAGTTTTTGGCGGGAGTTTCGACCCTCCTCACCTAGGCCATGCGGAAGTAGCTGCCAGTTTTTGGGAAAATTTTCCGAATGCAAAAGAACTTCTGATCATTCCAAACCATACGTCTCCCTGGAAACAGAATAAAAAAACTTCTCCTGAACTAATCTTAGATCTTGTTCAGGCTCAATTCCAAAATTTTCCAAATACAAAAGTTTGGGACTGGGAAATCAAAAGAGAAACCCCAAGTTATACCGAAGAAACTATTTTAGAACTTCTGAAAGTAACCCCGGGAGCAAAACTTTCCCTTTTGATCGGAGAGGACAATTATTCCGAATTCCATAAATGGAAAAACTGGGAGAATATTTTGGATAAGGTCCATTCTCTCTTGGTGTTTCGAAGATTCTCAGAATCCACTCCACAAAATCAAAACTTGCAGAAATTTAAAGATAAGATCGTATTTTTACAAAATCGGATCGTAGAAGCGGCTTCCATAAATCTAAGAGAGGAACTTCCCAAACGTATTTTGGAAAATAGGAAACCGATTGCCTTGTCTGATAAAGTATGGGATATCATACTTAAAAATAGATCTTATTCTTTTGAAGACTGACTCTTATTTATATACAATGATCCCAAATACTACTTCAGAACAGATAAAATATTTTACTGATATTGTTCCAAAGGAAATCACTCAAACTCGTTGGGAGCATAGCATTCGGGTGGCCGAGATTGCAGAAGAACTAGCAGGCATTCATTCTCCCAACGAAACAAAAGAAGCGTATTTAGCCGGTGTGGTTCATGATATCACCAAACAAAAAACCAAAGAATTCCATTTGGAACTTTTTGCAAAACTGAAAGATTCAGAGTCTCCTAAACTTCCGGAAGCCGCCTGGCATTCCAGATCTGCAGCATATTATTTAGAAACGGAATACGGTTTAAGAACAAGATCGGTCTTAGATGCAGTAAAACACCATACATTAGGCGGAGAGGACTTAAGTCTTTTGGACTGCATATTATACGCAGCCGACTTTTTAGGCTCCGAGTTTGCAGAAAGGCAAAAGGATTATTCGGAATGGAGAAACAAGGCAAAGGAAAATTTATACTTTGCCGTCTTGAATAAGGCAATCCATACGATGCAGGACCTTTTGGATCATAAAAGAGAAATCCATAAAAGAACAATCTCTATGTATCATTTCGCCTTGGGAAAATTAACCAATTGACAGGGTTATTTTTTCTTTCTGAATGGAATCCGAGGCTTTGATTTGAGTCCTAACAAACCGATTCGACCTTTTAATCTTTTCCCATTATGGATTGCCGCAGGCTTTCTGTTTTTGGCATTATTATTTTTTCTCTTTCGTAATTTTAGAAGGACAGGCTTGGACGAAAAGATCAGTTCAGGCAAACCGATTCATATTCTTTTCCATGCAGTAGGAAATGACGATATATATGAGTTCGGATTTTTAGCCACCATCTTTCCTTCCCAAGAAAGAGTAGGCTTATTCTTCTTTCATCCGATCACTACATTCGAGGATCCCGAAGATAGTTTAGAACAGATTAAAGCCAAAGCACCCTCGGTTGTAAAAGATGCTGTCCAAGATATTTTAGGAGCAAAGCCGAACTATACAGTAAAGATAAACGCTTCTTCCTTTATTAAGATCGTGGATATCTTAGGTGGAGTGAATTTATACACTGATAACAGAACCAATAGACTTTCTCCTTCTTATATTAGAGAGCCGGGTATGTATTCTTATTCAGGGGAAGATGCGTATGATTACGTTTCTTATATGGATAAGAAGGAAACCTTGGACTATTTGGATCGGATCAGCAGGCAGGAAAGTGCGGTTCTATCCTTATATGAAACTTTATACGAAAACAAAGAATTACTGAATTCATTTTGGTCTGAGATGGTTTTCAGTCTGATAGATTCTGATTTTTCCAAAGAAGATTTTTATACTCTCTTAAAATTTGCGACATCACATAGACTTGCATTCGGGATCACTGAACTTCCCGGAGAACCAGCTTTAGACCCTAAAACAAAACGTCTATTCTTGACCGCAGATCTTGCGAGAGCCACGGTTGCCGTCCGAAAATTTCATAAAGATGTATCTGCCGAAATTTTCACTGATGGCGAATATGCTAGAACGGAAGTGTTGAACGGGACAGATGTTCCCGGCCTTGCAAAAGATGTAAGAACTACTTTAGCTGATAAAAGGATCAAAGTTCTTTCCGTGGATAATGCCTGGACCAAAGATATTAAAAAAACGATTATCTTGGATCGTTCCGGGAATACAGCAGTCGCCGATAAAATTTCCTCCATATTGGAAAAAACAAAAGTGTATCATGTATTAAGAAAGGATCTAGGACTGGATTCTACAGTTCTTCTTGGATCCGATATAGAGCCTAAAAAATAAATATGAGTCCTTCTCCCAAAAATAACCCGGAACACACGATGGAAATCCTGAAAACTATCCATAAGATCATGCAGGATAAAAAATGCGAAGAGATCGCGATTCTAAATCTGGAATCTGTACATTCATATCTAAGCTTCTTTTTGATTTGTACTGTGAACTCCGCTGTGCAAGCAAATGCAGTCGCAAGAGAGATCAAAAAAGCATTAAAAAGTTTTAAATTACCTCATAAGGAAACTGATAAAACAGGCACATCTGCTTCTTCCGGATGGACCTTGTTGGACTACGGCGAATTCATAGTCCATATCATGACCCCCGAAAAAAGAGAATATTATAATCTAGACAGACTCTGGAGAGATGCAGAGAGAATAGAACTCTCTTAATCTTCTACCAATTTTGCCCTTAAGTTAGTCCAGTCTGATACAGGAAGTTCGCAGTGAAAACCTACGCAGACATAAGCTTTCACCCCTCCTCCAGAATTCCTGTTTTTTAGAAGCAGGAATTTTTCTCCATTTTCTTCCGCTTCCTTATCATTAGCCCATACAAGTACTGTTTCCGGCAAGAATAAGGAACCTACACCTTTCCAAATGGGTAATAATTCTTCTTGGGAGGAATAGACTACTGCAAGTTCTCTTCCAGGTGATTTTCTGAGCCACAATGCGGAAAGCATGTATGGATAATTCATCGGATATGTTTCCAATTCAGGTTTGAAATAAGAGAAGATAGAATCTGCATATTGCAGATATTTTTCCGAGTCCACTCCTAACTTTGAAAGTAAAACAAATGCTGTCGCAAAGGAACTATTGGCAGAAGGTTCCACTCCGTCATATCCGTCCACCGTCCTTCTAAGCAATGTTTCGCCGTCTATTCCAGAATCAAAAAATGCACCGGAAGGACTTCTGAAAAGTCGGATCGCTTCTTCTGTATATCGGATCGCATTCTCAAGATATCTAAATCCTTTTCCGGCTTGGAATAGATATAAAGAAGCAAGTACGAATTCCGCATAATCCGTGCTATATGCTAGGAACCTGGCCTCCCCTTCTCTAAACCTTCTGAGCAATCTTCCATCTTCTCGGATCAGGTTTTTTTCCAGGAATTTATAGGTTTCTTCTGCTTCTCTTAATAGATCCCCGTCCCCAAATGCAATTGCAGCCTTTGTCAATGCCTTGATATACAGACAATTCCAAGAAAATAAGATCTTATCATCTCGGAGCGGCCTGATCCTTTGGGAACGTCTTTCTAAAAGTTTTTTTCTGTTCCGTAAAACGATCTCATCTAACTCGGAAGGTTCCAAACCATGTAGTCTGGAAAAATTCATTCGAAAAGATTCGTGAAGAATATTTTTCTCTTCGAAATTTCCTTTTTCAGTAATATTCCAAAATTCATCTATTAGAGAAGAATCTTGTCCGCAGACTTCTCTTACTTCTTCTTTTGTCCAAATGTAAAAGAGTCCTTCTTCTCCTTCTGAATCCGCGTCTTCTGCGCTTGCGATCCCACCACCGGGCAATCTCATATCGCGATGAAGATATTCGATCACGTCGTATGCATAATCCTTGTATTTATCTTCTCCAACCGCTTGGTAACATTCTACCAATGCCTCCAGAAAAAGAGAATTATCGTACAACATCTTCTCGAAATGGGGAACCAACCAATGATGGTCCGTGGAATATCTGCAAAGTCCTCCACCAATTTGATCATAGATCCCGCCCTTCTTCATTGCGGTTAGGGTCTCTTCTACCATTTCAAGAGCTTTGGGTTCGCCGGTAGATTTATGATAACGTAATAGAAAACTGAGTCCCATGCTTGGCGGAAATTTATTTACGGAATTGGATTTAAAACCTGCATAATCGGGATCGTAAAATCGATCGTATAATAAAAATCCGTTCTCGAACACTTCCGGTCCCGGAGAAGAAATTTCGGAAACGCCCGAAAGCGCTCTCGCCTCTTCGGATTCTTTTAAGTGTTTGGTCAGATCTTCGGAAGCCTCGAGTAATTCTTCTTTTTTCTCCTTCCATAGGCCGGTTAAAATTCCCAAAACTTCTGTGAAACTTTTTCTACCGTATTTAGGAATCGGAGGAAAATAAGTCCCACCTGTAATCGGCTTACCTTCAGGTGTTAGAAACATATTCAATGGCCAACCACCCTGCTGTCCCATGGCATGTAACGCGTCCATATAGATCCGATCCACGTCAGGTCTTTCTTCCCGATCCACCTTAATGGAAACGTAATCTGCATTTAAAACGCCAGCGGTCGTTTCGTTCTCAAACGATTCCTTCTCCATTACATGGCACCAATGACAGGTAGCATAACCTATGGATAAGAAGATCAGTTTATTCTCGGATTTTGCCTTTGCAAAGGCTTCTTCCGTCCAAGGAAACCAATCCACCGGATTGGTAGAATGTTGGAGTAGATAAGGACTTTTTTCAGACGCGAGTCGGTTCAATTTTTTATCTGGGGTTTTCATCGATTTTAAGCTGTCTAGACTTTTACTTTAGATTTTTCGATTTGGCAAATTCTTCCGAACCAAAAACCATGCTCCGTAGGAAGACCAACGACATATGCTTAGGCCTGCAAAGATTCCTTCGTTAAGGAAATTTTATCTGCGACTCTTGCTTGTCGGAGCTTTCGGTTTTCCGGCTTCCCTATTCGCTCAAGAGTTAGACCCATCCCTTCAAAATAAGCCTAGAATTCTTAAACTTAGTTTGAAAGAAGCGGTCAATTATGTCCTAGCGAATAATATCACAGTAAGAAACGCTGGGATGGAATTCGTAAAAGCGGATACTGCCGAGTTAAAAAATCTATCTCAATATGCATGGACGCTGGTCGGCGGTTTTTCGAAAACAAAAACTAATCTTCCTCTGAATAATAATAACGTTCTCTCAGGAACAAAGATCTCAAACGATCGGATAAACGTAGGGATCCAAAAAAACTTCCAAACTCTGACCTATTTTAGTTTAGAACTCAGCCATACGAGATTCGACGCGGACGCATTCGAGACTCAGGCGGCCGCGGCCAGATTAGGTGCGGTAGGTTCTTATTTAGCTGCCCCTCCTCAATACACGGATGCTTTGACTGTAACTCTTGGTCAGGAACTTTTAAAGTATTCTTTCGGCCAAACTGAGAAAGAAAAACAGAAGGTCTTACAACAAAACGCAGTCATTCGTAGGGACGAGCTAGTCAATATTCTCGCACAGCTCGTAGTAAAAACCCTGGTAGATTATTGGAGCTTGAGTGTTTACGATTCTCAGGTAGAAACTTTTGATAGATTGGAAAAGAATACCAAGAATATCAGGGATCTTACTGTTAGAAAACGGAATCTTGGACTTTCCGAAGGATTCGAAGTGAATCAATGGAATAGTGCTCTCACTCAAACTGAGAATAGTTTAGAAAGAGCAAGACTTGCTAGATCCGAAGCGGAAAGAAATTTGATCCGAGTTTTAAATGTGGATCCAAGTTCTAAAATTTCCGGGATTACTGATCTTCAAGAAAAAGTTCCGAACGATATCAATCCTGCTAAAGATTATCAATACGCATTGGATCATAGAATCGATCTGAAAAATTTGATCCGCCAAAGACAGATCGCAGAATTAGAACTGAAGATTAAAAACGCGGAAGATATGCCTTCTTTAAAGATTACAGGAAGTTATTCCACAAGAGGCCAGACTTTCTTAAATCCTCAGACGAACTATGTGAATCCTGATACTGGGATGATGTCTTTTAAATATCCTGAGAAAACTTTAAATTTCGCGCTTTCTTATCCTTTATTCGACACAGGGATCCAAACGGATATTAGAGACGCAAAACTCAAATTGGATATCTTGGCAAAACAAGAAACCGAATTAAGAACTCTGATTAAAGAAGAATTAGACAATAGATATTATGCAATCGTTGCAGGACAGGAACTTCTGGAAACCGCAAACACTCGAAAAGAAGAAGCTGAGAAGTTCTACAAAGGGGTCCAAGCGCGTTTCAATCAGGGAAGATTTACCGCAGTACTAGTGAAATCCGCTCTGGATGGTTTGATCCAGGCAGAGCTACAAGTTGCCCAAGCAAGGATTAACTTTAACGTGGACATCATCCGTTACGAACTGGCAAGAAACTCAGTTTTCGAAAAGTTCGGAGTAAATGTGGATGAGATCGTAGACACGATCATCAAAAACGAAGTAGAACGAGCGCGACAAGCTACTCCTTCCAATAATTAATTAGAATCTATTAAGCTTTTGGAATAGAAGGGATTTCCCATTGGATGGGTTCTCCTTCTAATGCTTTCAAGAATTCGATCAAATCCTTTTTGTCCTGATCAGACAGTTCCGCAGGTCTTAACATTGGATCGTGTACCGCTTTGGAATGCCCACCTTCTGCAAAATGGTTCACAGTATCTTCGATCGATCCGAAAATCCCATTATGCATGAACGTTTTCTTTTTGGTAACGTCTCTTAATGTAGGAGTTCTAACTTTATTTTTGATCCCTGCAAGACCTGTAGTATGCAATTCAGAATCGGAGAAATTAGGACCTTGGTGACATTGGATACATTTTGCCTTGTTCTGGAAAACATCCCAACCTCTGATCTGGGCAGGAGTTAAGGCAGTTTCCTCTCCCATCACAAATTTATCGAAATTAGAATTTTTACTCACAATCGTTCTTTGGAAGGTAGAAAGTGCTAAAACAATCCTTTCTCCTGAAATTTCAGGATCTCCATAAGCCTTTTCGAAAAGTTCCTTATATCCTTGGATAGAAGAGATCCTTTGCACTAACTTTGTTTCATTTTGGAATAATAACTTAGAATGTACTTTTTCTTTTACGAGATCTTCTAACTCTTTTGCTTCCGGATCCTTAAACACATCTTTATACAATGCCACATTCGTAAGAGAAGGAGCAGGATTATGGATCTTAGTACGAGGAAAACCTTCGGACGGAGAGGCAGTATTATGACAGCTCGCACAACTTACGTCTTGGTTGAAAGAAAGTCTGGAATCAAAATATAAAGTTTTACCCAGCTCCACCTTTTCTTGGTTGAACGGGTTGTTACTCGGATGGATTACACTTTTAACAACAAATCCTTCCAGTTCAGGGATGGGCTTTTTTTCCTTACACGTAATCAATCCTAAGATCGAAACCAAGGAAAGGATCAGGAAAAAAATACGCTTCATAATTCCTTATCCAGGATGTGGACAAGAATACCTCTGTCAATCTCCTAATCGAAACAGTTCCAAAAGTCACCTGAGACCTCTTCTCAAAGAAAATCCAAAACACTGTCACAAGAAATGATCCAAACTCGTCTTGCTTGTAGAACCGGAGGCAAGTATGTCAAAGAAGAAGGTATTGATCGTAGGCGGAGGTTACGCAGGGATAGCAGCGGCAAACAGATTGTCCCGCAAAAATTCAGAGGCAGAAATAACTCTGATCACTGCTGAACCAATCTTTAGGGAAAAAATCAGAAATCACCAAGTCATCGCAGGGACTAAAGGAAAAGATTTCCAGATCCGAAATTTATTAAATCCTAAGGTTAATCTTATTATCCAAAGAGTCGAAAAAATATTTCCGAACGAAAACAAAGTGCTCTTAAATGACGGAACTTATTTCGGATACGATTACTTGGGATATACAGCAGGAATGAGAGCAGGTGATCCAAGTACAAAAGGGGTCAATTATTTCTCTGTGGCAAGTTTCCAGGATTCAGAACGTTTGCGAAAGGAATTAGCCAACCATCCTGATGCAAAAATCACAGTATTAGGTGGAGGACTTTCCGGGATAGAAGTAGCAACAGAGCTCGCAGAAAATTATCCATTCGCAAAAATAACACTTTTGGATTCGGATAAGATAGGCAAAAATTTCTCTTCAAACGCTGTTCTCTATATGAAAGAAGTCCTGAAAAATCTAAAAGTTGATCTGATTGAAGGAGAAAGAGGAGAATATTTACTGGAAGATAAGATCAAAACTTCTAATGGAATCCAAGTCCCTCACGATTATTGTGTAATCTCCGCGGGGCTCATAGCATCCGATTTGGGGAAAAATTCGGGATTAGAATCCAATAAGATCGGCCAGGTATACTTGAACGAACATATGCAAGTTCCTGAATATTCTAATATTTTGGGCGCAGGAGATGGTGTAAAAATTCCAGGAGAAGAATATACCTATTTGAGAATGGCCTGTGCTACAGCTCTTCCTATGGGAATTTATTTAGGAGAAAGAATCTCCAGCCTACTAGGAAAAAAATCGGAAATAGGGCAAAAACCTTTCCGATTAGCGTACGTAGGACGTTGTGTGAGCTTAGGTAGAAAAGAAGGACTATTCCAACTCCTAAACTACGATGATAGTCCTAAGGAAAAAATTTGGACCGGGAGATTGGGAGCCTTCGTGAAAGAGCTGATTTGTAAATTTACAGTCTTCTCCTTTAAGGCCGAAAAATATTTCGATTTTTATGCGATCCCTCAGCCTAAAGAAAAAACTTTAGTTAAACAAAACGAAAGATTAGCAACGGCAGAAAAATGAGCACCCAAGAAAGACTAGATCAATTTATAGAAAACAAAGGTTTGGTCTTCGGGATCGCCTATAAGATGACAGGGAGTGTGGTAGAGGCAGAGGATATAGTACAGGAAACTTTTCTAAGATGGGAAAAATCCAAGGAAGAAAAGATCAGATCCCCCAAAGCATTCTTATCCACTGTTGCTGCCAGACTCTCCCTGGATTCTTTAAGAAAAGCAAAAAGAAAAAGAGAGACCTATATCGGTCCTTGGTTACCGGAGCCACTGGCTCCGGAGCCTATGGAAGAAGAACCGGATCCAGAAACATTGGATCTCGCGTTCTTGCATTTATTAGAAAAACTGAATCCAATCGAAAGAGCGGTATTCTTACTCAGAGAAAGTTTCGAGATGGATTACGATTCCATTTCCAAAATTGTCGGGAAAAACCAGGAGAATTGTAGGCAGATCCTAAAACGGGCTAAAGAATCTCTCAAATCGGATCGCAAAAAGTATGATGCTCCTTCTGAAAAAAGAAAAAAGATCTTCCGTGATTTTTTACTCGCTTCCTCCAAAGGAAAACCAGAACTGCTGGTTCCTTTTTTGAAAGAAGAGATCGTTCTTTGGTCTGATGGAGGAGGAAAAGTAAACGCTGCGAGGATTCCGATCATTGGAAAAGAAAGGGCTTCTCATTTCTTTATCCGGACAGGGAATAATAAGCTCAAATACACTCTGGATTTTTATTTTGGAATCGTAAACGGATCGGAAACATTGATCGGCTATTACAAAGACGAACCGGCTTATTTGCAAAGTTTCCTCATAGACGAAGACGGGATCTCTAAAATTTATTCGGTCCTCAATCCGGATAAATTAAAATCAATGCAGAACAAACAAAAGCTTATCGAAGAAGGCCTGATCTATCCTTTGGAAAACTTTCTATTATTCCCTCATACGTATCGCAAGAAGGTCGCCAAATGGTTAAACCCGGTGGCCAAATTAGTTAAATGGGCCATAGTACGGTGAAAATCGATTAACATAGGATAATCCGTTTATCTGTAGATCCGTTTCTCCTTTCTTGACTTGAGTTCTTCTTTAGGAGAAGATCCTAGTATGAAACGAATATTAACGACAAGCCTATTATTCGGTTTGTTATTCATTCAATGTAGTGGAGGAGAAAAGATGGAAACAGTTTTAGAAAATAAAACCGCACCCCAAAAATTACCCAGCGGATATTATACTTCTAAATTAGGAAGGATTGCCTATTGGATAGAAGGAAAGGGAAAGGCGATTTTTTTACTCCATTCGGCGGGACATGACCATAACGATTTCGAATCCATTCTACCGAGTTTATCAGAAAAATATAAAGTGATCTCCCTGGATTGGCCGGGGCACGGATTATCTGAGAATCCACAACCGGCAACTTCTGCTTCTGCAGTTGAATATGCCGAAATATTACCAGACTTGGTCCAACAATTGGCTCCGGAAGGCGGGATCTTTATAGGCAACTCTTTAGGAGGATTTGCTTCCATGAACCTTGCCTTGAAGAAGCCCGAACTGGTAAAAGGGTTAGTGATCGTAGACTCTGGAGGATTAAACGATCCAGACTGGATCACTAAAAGTTTTGCGGGATTAAAATCCAAGGTATGGTTTACCGGGCTCGTATGGAACTTCTTCCCAAATCATTATATAAAGATCAGAAATAAATACACCGAATCCATCCTTAGCAGGATCAAAGAAAGAGAAAACGTAGAAGGTGCTCAAGAAGTGAACGCCTCCATATGGAAAAGTTTTTTAGACGAAAGACATGATCTAAGAGAAAAAGTTTCCCAGATCCAAGCTCCTACATTAATCGTATGGGGAGAATATGATCCGGTCATAGATCCAAAACTTGCCCTAAGACTTCATGAAAAAGTAAAAGGTTCTAAACTCGCATATTTAAAAACAGGGCATGTGCCTTTTGCTGAAAACCCTAAGGAATTCCTAAAAGTCGCCCTTCCCTTTTTGGATTCCATATAACTGTTTTTGAATTTCCTCAATAATTGATTTGTAAAATTTCCGTTTGCGGACTTTCTTAAAAGAAATCCGTTAACGGGAATTGTATGGATCAAAAAAATCTCGATTGGGAAAAAATTTACCAAGCCGTGAACCGGGTTTCTTCTATCCCAAAAGAAGTTTGGAAAAAGTCCGAACAACTGTATACGATTCGCAAATTAGAATACGGAGATTTTCTGATCAAACAGGGGGCCAGGCCCACGGAATTTGCCTTCGTATTCTCCGGAGTCTTGAGAGAATATTATCTCACTGACCAAGGAAACGAATACATCAAAAGTTTTAATTTCCCGGGAGACTTTACCGGATCTTATTTTGATCTACTCACCGAACAACCTTCTACCTGTAATATCAGAGCAATCACAGATTGTGAACTCGCAGTCGCAAAGTTTTCAGAGTTCCGAAAACTTTTCTCTCAGGATATCGCCTGGGAAAGATTGGGTCGAATTTTCGCAGAAAATTTATTCTTAAAAAAAGCGAGAAGAGAATATGAACTCTTGGCGTTAAACGCAGAAGAAAGATACGATCTACTTTTAGAATCCAGACCGGATATAGAAGACCTTATCCCTCAATACCATATCGCTTCTTATTTAGGGATCACACCCGTCTCCTTAAGCAGGATCAGAGCGAAGAGAAAAAAAGATTAGAGATTTGGGATGTAGGAGTTCCTACATCCGTGGAAACTCGCCCCCACCCTGCATTGGGATTGGGGGGAGTGGCTCGTGGGAGAGCACACACTCGCTTACCTCAAAATCTCCCTTTTGACAAACCATTTTGTGCGATCCTCTTTGTTGGAATTCCTACAAAATAAATTTGTATTCCGAGATCGTTCCCCAAAAGATTCACTCATCCCCGCGGCAGGGATGCGAAAGGCGAAGTCCGGGCTTACCCGGATGAGCGCGAATGCGCGAACCTGCAGCAGCCCGGTCCGAAGGAGCCGCCCGAATTTTGTAGGAACTCCTAGATCATAACTTTCAGGTTTAAAAAATAAAAAAGGCGCCGGGGAAACCGACGCCTTTAGAAAAATTTTCTAATTTAGAAAATTCTAATTATTTAGCAGAAGCTGCTTCACGGATCACATAAGCTGCGATCTCGTTCTTTTGGATCTGAGTAGTTCCTTCGAAGATACAAAGGATTTTTGCATCTCTCATCAGTTTTTCTACCGGATATTCTTTAGTGTATCCGTATCCACCGAAGATTTGAACCGCGTCAGTAGCCGCTTTCATCGCAGTCTCGGAGCAATAAGCTTTCGCGATTGCGGAGTATTTCGGAAGGCGAGGATCCTCAGCATCGGACATACGAGCAGAAAGATAGCAGATCTGACGTGCAGTTTCTACACCGATAGACATATCAGCAAGCATGTGCTGAACAGCTTGGAAGCTGGAAATTTTCGATCCGAACTGCTCTCTTTGACGAGCATATTTAGAAGCGTGATCTAAAGCTGCTTGAGCAACACCCACTCCCATTGCTGCAACGTATGGACGAGAAGCATTCAGAGTTTGTAAAGCGTAGATGAATCCAAGATTTTCTTTTCCGATCATGGTAGCTTCTTCAACTGCACAATCTTCGAAGATGATCTGACGAGTATCGGATGCGCGAATTCCTAGTTTATCTTCTTTTTTACCAACGATCAAACCTGGGGTATCACGTTTTACGTAGAAGCAGGAAACTCCACGAGTTCCGCGGCCTTTATCTGTATAAGCAAAAACGGTATACGCTCCAGCGCTTCCACCACCGGTGATCCATTGTTTGGTTCCGTTGATGACCCATTTGTCGCCTTTTTTAACTGCAGTAGTGCTCATTCCTGGAACGTCGGAACCTGCACCAGGCTCGGAAAGACAGAAAGAAACTCCGTATTCTCCGTCGATAACCGGTTGGAGCCATTTTTTCTTTTGTTCGTGGCTTGCACCTTTCATGATTGGAAGGATTCCCAAACCAGTATAACCGAAACAAAGACTGATTCCGAGGCATCCTCTGGAAAGCTCTTCAGTTACTAAACACTGCTCTACGGAACCAAGTCCCCACCCACCGTATTCTTCGGGGATAGTGAGTCCATTGACTCCTAACTCAGTTCTCATTCTATTGATAAGTTCTTCTGGATGTTTGTTTTCTTCGTCCCAGTGGATTGCAACTTCATGGGTGATCTCCTTCTTAACGAAGCTGCGGATCGTGTCCCTAATCTCGATTTGTTGCTCAGTCAGTTCCTGATACATCTTTTCCCTTCTTGCGAGAGTTTCTAGTCCTAATTTTTCGCCAGGGTCGATTCAATCAAGAAAAACATGGCTGATTAAACGTTCATTTTAGCCCTAATGGGACAGAATTCCTGGAATTCTCGATATTTTCCTAGATTTTGGCGATCGGAAAGCATATAAAAAACAGAACGTTCGTTCTGTTAATAATTTTCTCATATAATTTCAGGAAATTAATTGAGTAAACCATAGAGAAGCCTCTTGTCTGGCAGATTGTAAATCAGGTTCACCCTCGGAAGCCCAAGCAATAATTCCATCAGGCCTAATCAATGCACTTCTCAAGCCTAATTGTTCTTTCGCCCGGCCAGAAACGTATTTTATTCGATTTCCGTACTCATTTGCCAAAGTTTTAAGGGAAGGATTCGTATCAAAATCAAGAAGTATCCCTTGGCCATCTATCATAAACTCACCAATTTTTCTACCATCTTCAAACTCAAAATTCGGAACACTATAACCGACTAAAGGATTTGTTCCGCCTAGATCATAATGTGTGAAAATACCCCATACCCTTCCTGCCATGTAGGTGGCAGTATCTTGAGTATCCATTAAATCGCGAATAATCGAGTTCAATGCGCGAGATTCTGGGTTTGGTTTCATGATCATTACCTGAGCACGCGACCAATCCAAAACCTGGGCACCAATCGGATATCTCTCCGTATGGTAACTGTCCAACAAACCGTTTGGAGCTTTGCCATGGATAGTTGCGGCAAGTTTCCAACCCAAGTTCATTGCATCACCCAATCCGAGATTCAGTCCCTGGCCTCCCAATGGAGAATGAATATGCGCTGCATCTCCGGCCAAAAGTATCCTTCCATTTCGATAACTCGTTGCTTGTCTTGCTCGATCCGTCCAAGTAGTTGCAAAATGAAGAGCACTGATTGTAACCTCCGCATCCGAGATACGACGAAGAACTTCTTGCACATGTTCCAAAGTAATCGGCTTTTCCGAATTATGAAATGCCCCTCCATCAAAATCCTGAATCACGATGAAGCCAGGCTGAGATTGTAAATACATACCTTCTTTTGTCAGGTTACGCCCTGGTTTAAGTTTCTCCGGATCAACGATATCAACCTTTGTAGAATAGCCAGTAAATTCTGGTTCAGTACCTGCGAATTCAAAACCTCCTGCCTTACGGACAATACTACGAGCTCCATCACAACCAACTAACCATAGGCTATGAAAAGATTGTTCATCCGATTGAACAGTGACTCCATCTTCAGTTTGATGAAGGGAGGTCAACGCAAGCCCGCGCTTAATTTCTACACCCAAAACTTCTGCGCGACGAGTCAGAACAGTTTCGATCTCTTCCATTTCGGTTATCAAGTTGGTTTCGGTGGAACTTGGTAAACGATGTTTCCACTGCGAAATGTCAATATCACCTTCATGAAATGGAATACCCGCAAAATGTCCGACCTGGCGACGTGGGCCTTGTTGCACTGCAGTTGTGTGCGGATTTTTTAGACGTTTATGAATCTCCAGTTCACTTAACAATCCACGGCGATAAAGAGCTTCGATTGTAGGAGCAGAGAGGCCTCGTATTCCGAAAGGAAGTTGTTTTAACGGTGAGTAAGGATTATCTGTTTTTTCTAATATTAGAACTCGGCATTTAGCCAGAGCCAATTCACAGGCAAGGAAAAGTCCGACCGGGCCCGCACCTGAAATGATAACATCATAAGTTGCTTCTTTCATTTATTCCACCCGTTCTTCAAAACTTTAAACGTGAGATTTAAGGCTTCCTTGGGGGAAGGCGAGTTACACGCGAAACTTACTCCTTCTAAGATCAATTTCGAGACACATTCCGCTTCGATTTTATTCGAACCGGAATCATTCTGAATTTCTTTAGCCAAGGTATTTTCGTAACGCGCCCATAGCCCGCGCAAATAAGAAGTAAGTTCAGGCGAAGATCTGATAAGCTTTCCAAATCCAGAGAATGTCTTTTTATCGGGGGGATTAAATAGTTTGCTCGAGAAAAAATACTGATGAAGAGCATCTAGAATGGATTGCCCTTTCTTTCGATCACGGATCGCCGTTAAAATATCGGAATCGATTTCATCCTCAAGGTCAAAAATGAGAGACTCTTTAGTTGGAAAATAATTGAAAAGTGTAGTAACGGCGACTTCTGCTTTTTCGGCTATTTCAACGATTGTAACAGTATCGTATCCTTTTTCAATAAAGAGATCCCGAGCAATATCCGAGATGAGCTTTCGAGTTTTGGCCTTCTTTACTTCACGTAATCCCATTTGGATCACTCCTATAATTGAAGTCAGTGTCAATTTCTCGGGATATAGGATTTGTATCAAGCATAAAGTTATAGTTACTACATTTTTATAGTTGATACATAATTAGTAGGCGTGTTGGAAAAGTGTGCCCCACCCTACTTAGGGTGGGGGCCGGTGCGGTGGTACACAACGAGGCTTTCGATTTAATCGCATCGCGTTCATCTTCATTTTAGTCTCGTTTGACCTCAATTCTTTCGGTCATCGACTCGTTAAACACGGTCGTCTTCTCGCTCCTATTGTCGCTGTGAAGGGGGGCCGGTGCGGTGGTACACGCGTAGTTCGCCTTAGCACATTTTCCTCCACCAGGCGAGAAAAAAATTCCTCTAACTCTTTGTAGGAATTCCTACAACGGAAATTAGATTCAGAAATTTGTTTACTTTAGAAAGCCAAAGTGAATGAATATTCGCCTCAGATGGTTTGTCAGGAGAAACTTTATGACTGAAAGTATTATAGCCCCTATTGTTTCAGGAATCGCCGGATTTATTTGCGCATTTCTTTTTAGCGGCCCTCTTTATTTCGGCCTTTCAAAATTTCTGAATTTACCTACGCAAGAAGAGAAAAAAAACCTTGGGATCCGGATCTTTCTGAACTTCTGCGTTTTCCTGGCGACCGCTTTTTCTCTTTCCTTAATTCTACAATATATGAGCTTACAAAATAAAGCTCATGGCCAATCCATTGCTTTTATTTTATGGTTCGGATTTATATTCACATCCAGCTCGATTGATGTGATCTGGAAAGGCAAACATCTCAAATTATGGATTTTTGAATCTATATCTTCTCTAATTACAATCCAAGTTTTAATGTTTGTTCTATTACTATTTTATAAATGAAAGAAGCTCGATTTATTCTTACGCTCGATTCGGCTGGAGCGTTAATCGCAGGAGCATTCATCCTTCTTTTCTCTTCCATTATTTCAAACTTGACCGGCTGGCAGGAAAGTTTTACTTGCATCGAAGGTTTTGTGAATTTGATATACGGTTCCTATTCTGGAATTCTTTTATTACTCTTCAGAAAGGAAAATCTTCATCGTGTATTTGTTTTCATATTAATTATGGCAAATTCTCTTTGGGGTTTACAGTGTTTAGCCCAAGCTTGGAGATTAAAAGAAGAAGCCACACATATCGGAACCGTTGTATTATTGCTTGAAGGGATTTATCTGGTGGCGTTAGGTTACTTAGAAGCAAAATTTGTTTTGCCTCAATGTGTTTCCAACTCGCCTCAAATATAGTAAGTAAAAAATCTATTTAGCAGGACTAGAAATACTTTGGTGTCCCGGATGAATCTGAATTTTCGGAAACTTAGCCGCTATAGCCTGCAACAAATTTAGACTTTGTTTGTTCCTTTCCAAATCCTTAGTAAAATCTCCTGGAGTCACGTTATTAAGCCAACCCCAGCTAGTATGACAAGTATCCCCTGTAATTAGTTGGGCCCCGCTCGTGGATTTTATTAAAAATGCAATACTACCCTCTGTATGTCCAGGAACGGAAATTATATAAAAAGATTGATCGCCGAAAAAATCTAAAAATCTAATTGGAGCACTTTCTTTTCCGGAAAAGTTTAATTCGGAAAGATTAGTCTCACGTCCGAGTAACGTATCCGTACTTCCTTGCACAAAAAGGTGCAGAAAACGAGAATCTCCCGGTTCGTTCTGTCCGGTATACACCGAAGTTCCAAGTGGAAAATCTTGAGTCCCCAAAATATGATCTAGATGTAAATGAGTAAGAAAGATACCTTCTACCTTATTGGGTTCTTTTTGTAACCATTCCTTAATCGTAATATGAATTTTTAACTCACCTAGATTCATTTGAGAAGCAACTATGCCTGAAACGGGCCATTCTTTTTTATCTTTGCGAAATATATCGCCAAGTCCGGTATCTATTACATATCTGCCGAACTTAGGATGATCTAATACATAAAAATAAATTTGGATCGGCTCCTGCCCGGATTGTAAACTCGCGGCAACTGCCTTTGGATCCTTTAAATTGATTAATCCCCCGCGTTCTGCTACCCAATCCGCAGCGACAATTTTTTTAAGATTGATAGGCCCTTTGTCAGAAGAATTTATATCTTGGATAGCCACTGGAATTCCTTTATTCACCAAACTGGAGCGGTTGGAAGTAACCGCACAAGCGCTTAGGATCCCGATAGAGATAAATGAAAAAATAATTCGTTGGATTTTCATGAGAGATAGCCCTTATACATTTAAAATAATTTTCAGAATTCTGGTGTCTTTTAATTAAATTACTTTATCTTTTTTTAATTCTTCTATTTCGGTTTCGGTATAACCCAAAGACTTTAAGATTTCTTGGTTATGTTCTCCATGATCAGGAGGGTCTGTACGATAAGTCACCTTACTTTCCGAAAATGGAAAAGGAGAACCAAATTGAATATAATCTCCGTATTGTTTGTGAGTGCGATCCAAAATCATTCCCTTCTCCCTCATTACCGGATCTTTGGAAACCTCATCTAGGGTTTTTACAGGAGTAAGGCAAGAATCAGGATTTTGGAATATAGGCTCTAAGTCTGTCAGGGTCTTAGAGGAGAAGTATTCAGTCAGGATCTTTTTCCATTCTGCAAAATGTGTCTCAGCAATTGGAACTTTTTCCAGATGTATATCCAGCCCGGATTGCCTTAAGAACGTTTTAAAAAACATTTCCTCGAGAGCACCTAATGCCACCCACCTCCCCTCTTTGGTTTTATAAGTGGAATAGTTAGGAAGTTTACCGGATAATAATTCGTTTCCGCCCTCAGGATTTTTCCCTGTTGCAGAATAGATCCCTCCATACAAGGAAATAAACTGGAGAGAGGCTTCCATCATGGAGATTGCGATCTTTTGTCCTCGACCTGTTTTTTCTCTATAGTATAATGCTGCCAATATGGATGATAGAGCGGTTAACGTTCCCCCGCCTATATCTGCCAATTGAAAACCCGGAGCCTGCGGATTTTTTCCCGTCTGGTCCAATACGCCGGAAAGAGAAAGATAATTCAAATCATGTCCTGCAAAATCTTTGTAAGCCCCGGAATCTCCGTAACCGTAGATCCCACAATAGATCAACCTTGGAAATTTTTCTTTTAGGTCCTCGTAACCGAGTCCCATTTTGGAAAGCCCATCAGGACGAAATCCTTCCAGCAATATATCAGCATCTTCTAATAGTTTGAATAGGATCTCTTTGGATTTTTCTCTCTTAAGATTGAGCGTGATCGCTTTTTTATTTCTATTCAACATTAAATATAAGGAAGGTGCACCGTTTTCTTTTTTGAACATTACCCTCGTTGCATCCATTGCTCTCGGATTTTCTATTTTGACGATCTCGGCACCCATATCACCCAAATACATAGAGCATAAAGGGCCCGGTAGCAATAGACTTAAATCTACTACCTTAACTCCCGAAAGTGGACCTTTGTTCATTTTTATAATTCCTTGAATATAGTCGCTACGCTTCTGAAGCCCGCGGCGGACTAAAAACTTTGGACCTGTTTAGATCCAGAATGTGGGAAGAAAAGTGTTTTTTGTTTTTAAAAAACGCCGTTCAATCTGAGTCTTCTTCACTTAGCTCTTCGCTGGTTTTCCCCCAACGCCATCTGGTATAATCTTCCGCTGTGGCGAAAGTATATCCTTCCGCTTTTAATTTTTCAATGACGAAAGGTAAAACTTCCTTGGTCGTAGGATGTGTATCATGAAATAAGATCACTATTCCTTGTCCTTCCGTTTTGGATACCAAGGAGTTATAGATCCGATCCATTTTCTTTCTAAACTTCTCGTTATCAATATCTATCCTTGGCCCTTTCTCATACCATTCTCCTTTGACCCATTCTTTAGAATCTGTGGAATCAAATTCTTTGGTCCACATGAATACGAGACCTTTTCCTTGGAGCGCAGAACTAACTCTTTTCTTTATCAATTCATTTTTAGTCCTGATATAAGGAGAGCCGAAAGGAGGACGGATCCATATTAGTTTTCCAGAATATTCTCCCAATTCATTCTGGTATAATTTTTGATTTTCGTCCAATTGGCTTTCTATTCTTTTCGGAGACATACTAGCGAAGTTTTGGTGGCCGAGTGTGTGATTTCCGATCGTATGACCTTCTTCTTTCATTCGGATTAAGACTGTTTTGTATTTTCGGAAACTATTTCCTATTCTGTTAGCCTTAGGCAACCAAGCACCGCATACAAAAAATGTGGCTTTTACATTTTCCTTTTTAAGTACGTCCAATACATCGGAAGTCCAGTCGGAAGGTCCGTCGTCAAATGTTAAGAAGGCGGTTTTAGGTGGAAGCGGATCTCCTTCATAGTATCCGATCGGGCCGTTTGTATGGCCTGTCTGCTGGGTATATGTAGAGGTTTCGAAACTAGAACAACAAATTAGAAGTAGTAGAGATATGGATAAGGCGGTCTTCATAAAACTCATACCATCCTATAAAGTTAAAAAACTTTAAGCTTGGATCGGTTTGAATTTTTAGCTTATAGTCCGGCTCCCGGGCTTTAGGAGCGAAGCGACTATCCTCCTGTAATTAGACTCCAGGAGTAATGATCTCGGTTGTAATTGAAGCTTAAGATCACTACTCTCTTCGGATTAGTATTTAATAACTTTATGACTTAGACAAACATTTCCGCAGAGGTCAGCCATACGCCGGCGAGTATCAAACCTATGCCAGTCCATTGGGTCCAGTTCAGTTCTTCCTTAAAAAATATCGCGGAAGCTACGAGCACTATGATAAATCCTGCAGATGTGAATAGAGGATAAGCTAAGGATAATTTTAATCCGTTGCCTAATACCCATCTATAACCTAATAACGCGATCCCAAAAGAAACAAGTCCCGCAAAGAACACAGGGTGTAGAAATGATTTGATCAATCCTTCTATTCCGGAAGCCGTACTTGTTTTATCTCCTAAAGAACTTGCCTTGATCAAAATGTTTGCGAAGGCATTGAAGAATAATGCGACTACGAAAATGATTATCACCGTTAATTTCATCTATCTCTCTCAAGAATTCGATTATTGTTTTCTTGTAATCTCCCCTTAGGAAGAGTGTATTATCCCTCTTTTGGGAATCGGTCGAAACTCCGAATTCCTGTCCATCGAAAGTAAAGGGAAAGAAATAGCAAGGGCAAATCTTGAATGGATAGAAAAACATTTAACTTCCGTGGAATCAAACTTTCTTATATAGATTCCGGTAACAAATCCTTGGATCCGATATTAATCGCTCATGCTAATGGATTTTCCGCAGGTTGTTATTCCTTCTTCATCAAAAAACTTTCTGAAACTCATAGAGTCCTTGCTTTGGATTTTTGTGGTCACGGTGAATCAGAAGCGAATATGGATTGGAAAGACTGGTTTTTCTTTCGTGACCAAATTTTAACTCTGATCGAAACGGAAGGTTTGAAGAATGTTGTGGGAATAGGGCATTCTCTAGGAGGAGCAAGTCTTCTTCTTTCTTCTTATCAAAGACCTGATCTGTTTCGAAAAATTTTCGCGATGGATCCTGTGATCTTAAATATTGTGTATCTTCTTCTTGCATTGGCATTCGATACTCCCCTAGCAAAAGGTGCGATAAAAAGAAGAAGAGAATTTAAAGACCTAACTCTCGTCAAAAAAGCATTCAGAAAAACTCCTACATTTTTGAATTGGTCTGATGAAGTTTTCGAAGATTATTTGAATTCTTGTTTTAAAAAAGAAGGAGAAAAATGGGCCTTATGTTGTCCTCCTGAATTAGAAGCCAAAATTTTCAACTCAGTCAGTTTTATAAGCCTATTACAATATCGAGGGATCAAGACAGAAACTCATATCACCATCCCTAGAAAATACGAAGTATGCTCTCCTTCTGCTGCCAAAAGGATTATAGCTGGAAATCCGAACTCGAGCTTAGAGTTATGGGATGATATTTCCCATTTTTTTCCGTTTGAACGTCCTGAAAAAACCCTGGAAAGAATCATTCAAAAATTATAATCCGGTATTGGGGAAATGGAAGACTCTCAGATCGGAACCTTATTTTATTTCGGAGCCAGAGTATTCCTGGCCCAGAAAGGACTGACCACAGATCCTCACTCTCACTATGCAGTTTCCATTCTAATCTCTTTAACTTCTAAGTTCAAAGTGATCGAGGAATCGGGTAACGTTTTAGAGTTCCAAGCAGTTGTATTGGCTCCCAATACGTATCATACTCTTTCCGCGGAAAATTCGGATATGATCGTTTTACAAATTGATCCTTATGGTATCGACTATGCTTCCGTTGCTGCCAGGTTCGGAAGAAAGGGAATTTCCGAGATCCCTTTTGAAAATCTAGAGCCTGTTCTTTCCAGATGTAAAAATCTATTTCATGAAAAGGTAAATTGCCAAACTGCTAAAGAACTTTTCGAAGATATTCTTGCCTGTGTAGGAACCGAAAAACCTTCCAGAGTTTCTTTGGATCCAAGAGTTTTATCCGCTACTCTTAGAATGAAATCCGCGCTTCCCGGTTCTATCTCCGTTCCGGAGCTCGCAAAAGAAGCGGGATTTTCAGAAACTAGATTTATGCATGTTTTCAAATTGCAGATGGGTTTACCTGTAAGACAATACCAACTTTGGTTGAGATTACATGAAGCGGCAAAACTTTTGAAAGAAGGCGGGAATCTTACCGAAGCTTCCCATGCAGCAGGTTTTGCGGACCAAGCACATTTGAGTCGGACTTTTAAAAGAATGTTCGGTGTGCAACCTTCTAAATTTTTAGGCGCCAACACGAATGTTGTAGTTCATTTTTGTGTTTAAGTTAAGGAATATTTAAAAAAGAAAAGCGCCCGCTAGATCGCGGGCGTTTGCCGGAGCAAGAGAGAATGTTAATGAGCAGTGCTGAAGTCTTTGAGTTTGCCTTGTGCAGCCAATTCCTTACGAACTGCCTCTTGCACATCTTTTCTAAGTCCTAATTCGAAGAACACATCTGCAATTACGAAGATTGGAGCAGATACTACAGCTTGGAATAGGTTATCGAACAATGCGGGACGGCTTTTTTCAAAAATAAAATGTCCGTAGAATTGAGCTCCCCAACCTACTAATTGAGCAACTGCGAAGATGCTCCATGCAGTGGTAGCGGTTAACGATAGTGTAATGTATTGAGCTAAAAACATCAGGGAGCCGAAAACTACAGTGGTTGCTGCAGCGAAAATGAAATCTAAAGTAAAGTAGTAAGCAAGCACTACGATCCCGAATACTGTAGCAGCGGTTACTGTATAACCAAAAACATTAATTAACTCTAATCTATTAAGCACCAAAAATAAGGTGAAGGTGATGGTAGGAACTCCTAACACGTGGATCCACACGTTTCTTTTTTCTTGGTGGTACGCTGAATAGAAGGCCATTTCCTTAGCGAATTTCATGGATAAAACTCCTCACAATTTCAGATCCAGTATATACCCAAAACCCGGGTTACGGCTTGAACGAACCTGCCATTTTTAGAAAAAAATCCGTTGCGTAATACCCGTTCGAAATAAACCATTGAGCCACCTTAAAACCATTTTAAACCAGGGATTTATGCCTTATATCAATCTAAAAGTCGCAGGGCCTCTCACTAAAGAGCAAAAACAGCAGATATCGAAAGAATTCTCCGAAACACTTGCAAAAGTAGCAGCAAGACCTCCTGAATCCACGTATATCGTGATCGACGAAGTCTCCAGAGAAAATTGGGCTGTAGGCGGAAAGCTCCTAGAATAAAAATGGATACGATCTTTTTTGCGGCCTCCAAACTTGCGGGGGCCTTCTTATTTCCCTTACCTGCGTCCCTACTTCTGTTGGTATTTTTCGCGTTTAGGCTTCCGAAATTCAAACAGAAGGTTTGGGTTTTAGTTCCTACATTCATTATCTGGGTGGCTTCCACAGATAGTTTTTCCCAATGGTTGGTCAGAGGCCTGGAAGAAAAACATCCCCCCGTTCGTTTAGAAACTTTGGAGAACTCGGATGCAATTTTAGTTTTAGGCGGAGCTGTCGATAATCTCGCCTTATACGAACAACAGGTGCAGTTGACTTCCGCCGCGGAACGGATGACCGACGCTGTATTATTATTCCAAAAAAGGAAAGCTCCTCGTATCGTTTTCACCGGAGGTTCCGGGAATTTATTTTTTCAAACTCGGAAAGAATCCGACTTCGCTCTCCAATTTTTCCAATCCTTAGGCATTCCGGGAAAGGCTGTTTTTTTGGAGAATGAAAGTAGAAACACCAAGGAGAATGCGGAGAAAACGGCAGAACTTTTTCGTAAAAACAAATGGAAGTCCGCAATCCTGATCACTTCTGCATTTCATATGGAAAGATCCTTGCTGGTATTTGCAAACACCGGTATCAAGATCCATCCTTGGCCAACTGACTATAGGTCCAGGGTCAAAATATTGACCATAGACGATTTTATACCTTCTTCCCAAAGTTTGGAGAACACAAGTATTGCTTGGAAAGAGAGGATCGGGCTATTCGTTTACGGGTTTAGAGAGAGTATTTCCACTTTTCTTCCCCTCCGTATCCGATATCCTTGGTCTAAGGACTGGAATTAAACATATATATGAACGTGAAATTTACCGTGCTTGCGAGTATTATCGCAATTTCCTTAGGAACAATCGCATTCTTCTCTTCTAAAGAAACTTCTTATACTCTATTGGATGCATCCGATTTAGCGGCAAATCCTACTAAATACGAACCGGACGATCTTTTAAGAGTAAGAGGATTCGTAAAATTAGGTTCGGTAGTCAGAGAAGGAAAAACTGCCAAGTTTGTTCTCCAACTAAACGAAAAAGAAGTGCCTGTTTTTTTTACAGGAGCTACATTATTACCGGACGCATTTAAAGAAGGCACAAGAGCCAGAGTGGACGGGGTTTGGAAAAACGGAGTCATAGTCGCCGATAAGGTAGAAGCAAAATGTGCTTCCAAATACGAAGCAGGTTATAAGGGAGAAGGAGAAGATAAAGAATATTAATATTATATTTTCATAACGAAAAGATCATCGATCTATTTCGTTTCCAAGTTTAGTCCAATGTCCCAAATTTTTAAGAAAGTAGAACAATGAACGATTTAGGCGCAGTTTGTCTCATATCCTCCTTCTCCATCCTATTATTTTCCATCATCCAAACCAGTTACGGAATTTTTAAAAACGATTCCAGAGCATTAGAATTAGGCCGTTATACTTTGATGGCCAATTTTGCCGTCATTCTTCTGGCCTTTATTGTGTTGGTTGTCCAACTCATGAGAACGGATCTATCCAACTATTATGTTGCGATGCATTCCAGCGAACATCTTCCTTTATTTTATAAGATCACTTCCGTTTGGTCCGGATCTTCCGGTTCACTTCTCTTCTGGAATTTGTTGCTCTCCGGATTCACATTCATAGTTCTTTGGCAAACAAAAGATCTTTTAAACGAAAGAATCCCGGTAATGCATTTATCCTTAGCGGTGATCACATGTTTTTTTTCCTTTTTGGCGATCTTCTTTCCGGATGCACAACCATTCCGTGAATTCCAACCAGCTGCAGTTGCAGGTAGAGGATTAAATCCTCTATTACAACATTGGGCGATGATCATCCATCCTCCAATCTTATATATAGGTTATGTAAGCTTCGCGATTCCATTCGCAATCGCTTCTTCCGCACTGATCACAGGACAATTATCTGAGAATTGGTTTAGGTTTGTAAGAAGATGGAGTATCTTCTCCTGGTTTTTCTTAGGAACAGGAATACTCTTAGGTTCTAAATGGGCTTACGAAGAATTAGGCTGGGGTGGTTATTGGGCCTGGGACCCTGTTGAAAACGCAAGTTTGATGCCTTGGCTCTTATCAACTGCGTTCCTGCATTCCATGATCATCCAAGAAAGAAGAGGAATGTTAAAATTTTGGAATATGCTTCTGATCATCCTAGCATTCCATTTTTGCCTACTCGGAACTTGGATCACTCGAAGCGGAGTTTTAGAAGGACCTCACTCTTTCTCCAAATCCAGTATCGGAACTCCATTTATAGTATTTATCGGTGTAAGCTTTCTATTCTATCTTGGAATTTTAATATATAGAAAAGACAAACTGAAACCGGAAAGAAATTTAGAAGCAATCACTTCCAAAGAAGGAAGTTTCTTACTCAATAATTTCCTTTTGGTGATCGCGACACTATCCATTCTGCTCGGAGTATTCTCTCCTTTATTATCCGGAGTGGAATATAAGGCGCCTTGGTTTAACTCCTGGGGAGTTCCAGCGGGAATCCTTCTGATCCTACTCATGGGAGCCGCACCATTACTCGCATGGAGAAAAGGTGCTGACCAAATATTTTTTACTACATTATTAAAACCTCTGATCGCAGGCTTCGTTGGGGCGGGAATCTATATCCTATATTATAGAAGCAATTTTTCTATCAGTGATTATAGCTTAGGTGATGTTCTGGGAGAGGTTTACAGCGTCGTTACGGTAGGACTCGGAATATTCACGATAGCCGGAATCGCACAAGAATATCATAATGGTATCAAGGCGAGAAGGGCCGCTATCCAAGGAGAAAATTATATCCAGGCCGGATTCAGAATGCTTCTTAAGAATAAAAGAAGATACGGCGGCTATCTGGTCCACTTGTCTATGGTGATATTATTTATAGGCCTTGCCGGAAACGCATTCAAACAAAACACTTCCGTTAAGTTTTTCTATTTCCTGAGATTTTCTCCTACGAATGAACTCATCTATACAAGCGATGATACTGCAATCTTAGGGGATTATACGATTGGTGCGACCACTCTTAAAATCAAACCGATTATAAACGGAGATCCGGAAGCCGGAGTCAATCATAGGAACGTAATCGTTTCTCATGAGGCAACATTCGAAGTCAAAAGACAGCTGAAAGATTTTGATACCATGGTGACCGAGAGAAGATACTATCCGCAAATCTCCCATTTAAGCGGCGACTTCGAGACACATATTCCCACCAGTGAACCTTCTATCTCTTCTACCCCTAAAGAGGATCTTTATATCCAATTAGGAGCGATAGAACATGCGGATCTTTCGGATGAAAATCCGGATCTGCCCGGGATGTTCTTGGACTTCTTCTTTACAAGAGACCCTGCGATTAAGGCTGCAAAATATCTGAAATTCCCGAACCAGATCGTAGCAAATTTAGAAGTCTGGATCAATCCTATGGTAAAATTTATTTGGGCAGGATCCTTGATGTTCTTCTTATCCGGATTATTGATCCTATTGCCGATAGGAGAAGATAAAAAATGAAACGTTTGATCACTTTTGAATCATATAAGAAAATTCTAATTTTACTCTTCGGATTTCTGCTTTGGAACGGCGCTTCGCATGCTGATTCTACTTTTACGAATCTGACAGATCAAGAACAGATACGCACATTCCATAATGTGACGGAAAGAATCCGATGTATTTGTATCCCTTCTATCGCGATTAAAAGTTGTTCCTTTAATAATTGTACAGTTTCCGCAAAACTGAAACTGTTCATAGAAAATAGGATCAGAGCAGGAGAATCCGCAGATGTGATCGTGGATAAAATGATCCATGGTTTCGGCCAAGATGTGGTTTCTGATCCGATCATTGCAAAGTTTATCGAAACCGGAAACCAGGGAATGGCACAAGGAGTCATCATGGGTTTTGGTCCGGATATCCTGGCAAAACCCGATTCCTCTTGGATCGATTTTAGTATCGCAGCCGCTGCTGCATTCGGAATACTTCTGATCTATTTGTATCTAAAAAGAAGAACAGCTCCTAAGGCGGCGATCGCAACAGAATCGGAAAATCATTCCTCATTCGATAAATACATCTCCGAAATAAAGGAGAAACAGAAATAATGGATTTCTTATTAATTTTCTTTTATATAGTTTTAGTCGCGATAGTCGCGGCTCCGTTCGTTTACGTGAGTATGTTCGCAAAACATATCCCGTACGAAACAGATCCTAAAAGTTCCGAGTTATTTGATAGAAGGGACGTTCTTCTGGATAACCTGAAAGACCTCAAAATAGAATTCGATACCGGAAAATTGACCGAGATTGAATTCAAATCCATCTCCTCGGGCCTAGTAAAAGAATTAGAAGAGCAGGACAAAAGGATCAGCCAGGGAGCTGCCACGCTCGTATCTACCAAAACGGAAAACTCCGCCAAACCTCAACTTGGCGGAAAGTTCTGTCATAACTGTGGATTTAAAATAGAAATTTTCGGAGCGAAATTCTGTCCTGAATGCGGGACAAAACTACAGGTTTAAAGATCGATTAAGAATGTCTTTTTTTAAGTTCTTCCACTATGTCGGAAAGAGAAAGCCCTCTTTCCACAAGAAGAACCTGTAAATGAAAGAGTAAATCCGCGGATTCATGAGTGAGTTCTTTTTTGTCCGCGTTTTTTGCTGCGATAATCACTTCTCCAGCTTCTTCCCCTACTTTTTTAAGGATACGGTCCACGCCACCTCGGAAGAGGTCCGCAGTGTAGGATTTTTCGGGAAGTTCTTCTTTTCTTTTTTTAAGGATTTGCTCTAACTGAAGCAGGAAGTCCATCGTTACCACCGGAGATACTTCGAATATCCGGACCTGTTCTTGACGGTAAACAAAAAATTCCGTATTTCTGCGTTTCCTTAAAAACGAAACGGAGAAAAAAAGGTCGAAGAGATGAGACCAATGCTCCCTTTTTCAAAAATCCGTTCCATCCTACTATTGATCACCCTGGTATTCGCCTCGGAGATGACCGCCGAGGTTTGGGAGACTTCCGTCGAGACCGCTTTTAATAAGGCAAAGACGGAAGGACGGCCCATCTTTATAGATGTATACGCGGACTGGTGCGGTTATTGTAAAACCCTCAAAAAGGAAATTTATCCTAAAAAAGAAGTTCGAAAAGAAATGTCCAAGTTCGTACTTCTTTCTCTGGATGGGGACAAATTTCCGAACTTAAAGAAAAAGTACGGAGTTACAGGCTATCCCACACTTTTGTTTTTGGACAAGAACGGAAGCCTTACTGAAAAGATCGCAGGAATGCCTGATCATAAAATGGTGATCAAAACTTTAAGGTCGGCTTATTCAAAACGAGACAAAGAAGTTAACCTTCTTGCCGAATTGGAAAAAGATCCTGAAAACAATCTCCTCCTATTAAAAGCGGGAGAATATTATTTCGAAGCCAAAGAATACAAAAAGGCAGCAGACTATTTTTATAAATCCTTTGCATCCGAAGATCCCAGAATGCCCGAGAACAAACATAAGGCCCTGTTCAATTTAGGGCTCAGCTTTTCGGAATTGAAAAACTGGGAAAAAGCGATCAAAACGTTTTCTCTGTATTTGGATAAATTCCCTACGGGACATTCCAAAGCTGTGTTGTATTATAGAGGGGGAGCGTATTCTTCTCTCGGAAAAAAAACGGAAGCGAAAGAAGATCTAAAAAAAGCCCTGGAACTCAGCTCCGATCCGGAGGAAAAGAAAGAGATCCAGGACTTATTAAACGGACTTTAAACTGCTTTTTTACCTATCGAGAAGTATTTGAATCCTTCTTTTTTCATATGGTCCGGACGATATTGATTTCTACCGTCAAAGATCACATGACCTTTCATTAATTTTTTAATTCTGGAAAAATCAGGTTCTCTGAATTCTCTCCATTCTGTAAGAAGAAGGAGTGCATCCGCACCTTCCAACGCGTCATACGCGTCTTTCGCATAATCTATCTTATCTTTAAAATAGTATTCTGAAGTTTCTTTTGCAACAGGATCGAATGCCTTGATCTTAGCGCCTTCTTCATGCAATTTTAATAATAAAGGAATGGAGGGAGCTTCTCTCATATCGTCTGTGCCCGGCTTGAATGCAAGTCCCCAAACTGCAAAAGTTTTTCCTTTGATCTGACCTTTCCCGAAGAAGTCCTCTATCTTTGTGAATAAACGGACCTTCTGATCCTCATTCACTCTTTCCACTTCTCTTATAATTCTCAAAGAAGAGGAAAAATTTTCAGAAGTGCGGATCAATGCACGAACGTCTTTAGGAAAACAAGAACCACCGTAACCGATTCCGGCATATAAAAATTGGCGTCCGATCCTGGAATCGGTTCCCATTCCTTTTCTTACGTCTTCGTAATCTGCACCCACAGTTTCGCATAAGTTTGCGATCTCGTTTGCAAAGGAGATCTTGGTTGCTAAGAATGCGTTACATGCGTATTTAGTTAGCTCTGCAGAAACGGTTCCCATTTTGATAATAGGATTTCCATTCAATACGAATGGGGCGTAAAGTTGTGCAACAAGCTCTCCGGCTCTTTCGCTATCAGCACCGATCACAACTCTTTCAGGCCTCATGAAGTCATCGATTGCAGCGCCTTCCTTTAAGAACTCAGGATTGGAGACCACGTCGAATTCATGTTTGGTGTTTTTGGAAATAATTTCCCTTACTTTAGCCGCAGTTCCTACAGGAACGGTGGATTTATCCACGATTACCTTATAACCGTTGATGGATTTTCCGATTTGTTCCGCCACCGCGAATACTGCACTCAAATCCGCGGATCCGTCTTCGGATGTTGGAGTTCCAACCGCGATAAAAATGATTTCTGAGCCTTCTACTCCTTCTTGGATAGAAGTACTGAAACCCAGTCGGTTCTCTTTATGGTTATTCAAAACCAATTCTGACAAACCAGGTTCGTAAATAGGTATGATTCCTTTTTTCAAGTCCTCTATTTTTTTAGAGTCCTTATCCACGCAGATCACATGATTTCCATATTCCGCAAAGCAAGCTCCGGCCACAAGGCCCACATAGCCGCTTCCAATTACGCAAACTTTCATACGGAAACCAGAATCCTTTCAAAGGGAAGGCTGGGAAGGAATTTATCCCGAGAAATCCCCTTTTTTCGCCTCTACTTTGACCGGGATCCAAGCCGCCCCTTCAAACTTTGGAACATCTAATCTTTCCAACTCGAATTGCAGAACCCCATCCTTCCAAAGATAGGAACCTTCCGCATGACTTTCACCTGAATGTAATGCGATCCCCAATGAGTATTTGCCCGGAGAAAGATTCATCGGAAAACGAAAATCAATCCGAACGGGTTCCTTCTGCTTTAGATCTTTTTGGCGCCCGCCTATATGAAATGTATTCGTTCCGAAAACACGGATCCCTCGATGATCATCAATATGAAAACCGACGGTAAGATCTTCCAGAGAAGAGCGAAATGACGCGACCACTCTCAATAATATCTCGGCGCCCACAGGCAGAATAGAAGGATTAGATTTACCTGCGTATTGGATCTCCACATCCAAAGACTCGACCAGAGAATCCTTATCTAGGATCTTTGTGTTTCCTTCCAAAGAAGAAGATGCAATGATCTGCATATATTCTCTAAAACCGTCTATCGGATCTCCGTCGAATACCAATTTCCCTTTTTCTAAAACAAGAAGTCGAGTGCAGACAGATTTTAAAAGTTCAAGATCATGGCTAACGATCAAAGTTAGAGTTCCTTCTTCCGAAAACTTGCGGAATCTATTTAAACTTTTTTGCTGAAAGCTTGCGTCACCTACAGCCAAAGCCTCGTCAACAATCAAGATATCCGGGCGTTTTGCAGTCGCGAGTGCAAATCCCAATCTCATAGTCATTCCGGAAGAATAATTTTTTAAAGGGCTTTTGCGAAATTCAGACAAACCGGAAAAACGAAAAATTTCTTCGGAGGATCGGATAAGTTCCTCAGGATCCAATCCCCAAACCAAACCGTTATAATATAAGTTTTCCTCTCCGGAAAGTTCAGGATTAAAACCGACACCCAATTCTAAGATAGAACGAATAGTCCCCTTCTTCTCTAATTTTCCGGAATCCACTTTGGAAACTCCGGTCAATAATTTGAGTAACGTGGATTTTCCCGCGCCATTGCGACCGATGATACCGATCACTTCTCCCTTCTCCGCGGAAAAAGAAATCCCATCTAATGCCTTGTATTTTACATCCAAGCCGAAATAACCGAAGGTCGCAGCGCTTAAGAGTCTATTCCAAGGTTTACTATAACCTTGGTAGGTCTTGGAAATATTCTCTATCCTGATCAAAGGTGATCCAACACTATTTGATTTAGTTTAGTACGGCTTAATAGAAAAATCCCGAGAAAAATTCCTATAAAAGGAAGAAAGTCCAAAATCCCAGCCTTCGATTCATATCCAGCAAGCAATGCGGATCTAAAAATTTCCAAAGGGAAGAAGAACGGATTAAACACATTCAATTTTCCTAAAATACCTTTGGACTCATAAAGAATTGGTAATCCCCAAAATAAAAATTGGGTCAATAGCCTTACCAAAGGAGAAATATCTCTTAGAATAATATTCACTCTTGCTAGATAACTTTGAAGGCAGGCTAAAAATAATCCGGTGCAAAACATGGACAGAAAAGATAGAGGTAAACTCCAGATCCCAAGCTTGCCTGCCCAACCCAAAAAGATAAAGATCGGGATAGAAGTCACTGCCCAATGCAATAAAAACTGCACAAAAGGAATCCAAAGGAAAATTTCAGGGCCAAGAGGAGATCTTTTAATCAATTGCCTATTGTCCGTTAGAATTCCGGTTCCTCTGATCAGATATTCCTGGAGAGGTATCCAAAACAAAAGTCCGCTGAGTACATTAGAAAAATATTCTATGGAATTTTCACCCTGGGATCTAATACCTATAAAATAGAATACGACGGTATAGATAAGGATAAGACTTACGTTTTGTAGAAACATCCACGTCAGGCCCAATGCGGAACCTGCGTACTGCAATGCATAATCCCGTCTGACAAGAACGGATAAAATTCTGAGATTACGCAAAAAAACGAAAGAGGTCACTCTATAACCTAAGATTGGAATTTAAGAGGAGAAATAGATCAGTTCTCTTCTAGTCGAGTAGATTGTTTGCAGGAAAAGATCCCGTCAATTCCAAAAATCCAATGGTCCAAGAGCTCTACGTCCAAATTGCCCAGTAGATCCTTTAAGTGGAAATAGACCTCCCAATCTTCTTGGCTGGGATAACAGATCATGCCAGGATGATTATGAGCTAGGATCGCTTGAGAAGCCTCGTCATTCAGTACAATCCGGACCAAATCCCTGGGAAGGACTCCTACTTCTTCCAAACTTCCTTTGGAAACGATCTCCACTCTTAAAAGATCTCCCGCGGGAGAGATAGTCGCTAGGACAAAACATTCTCTTTTTAATGGGGAGAATAAACCCTGTAGATAAGAAGAAAGTGTAGTCGGGTTATAGCCCCTCATTCGGATCGATTTGTATTTAAGTCTTTTGGCAAGCTCTAAAGCAGCTAGTAAGGTAGAGATCTTTGCCCTACCCAAACCGTTAATACGAAAATTTCTAGGAATATTGGATGAGAGAAGTCCTCCCAAACCTCTGGAATTTTTTAGGATATCTCGGCTGAGATCTTCGATAGGAAGTCCCCTGCTCCCTTTACCCAAAAGAACGGCAATCAGTTCCCAGTCTTCTAGACCTTCCGCATCGTGAAAGATACGGGATCTAGGATCCAGGCCCGAGCCCCAACGCTCAGCCAAGTTTAAATTTTTCTCAGGTTCTTCTTGCTTAGCTCGGAAAGTGTTTCAGAGAACCAATTTCCATCCTGGACCAAGTCCCCTTGGAAAGATTCTTCCAAATAATCCGCGAAGGTCTTAGAGTTCGGTTCAGAAGAACGAACTTTTTCCCTCCAATCGAACCCCGCTCCAGCGAGACCTTTACGGTTTCTCTCGTAAGCACCTGAATCTTGTAGAGATCGAATCATCATAACTTTCTCTCCCTCGCCTAGTTAGACGACATAAATTGAAATTTTTACACCAATAATCTACTAAACGGTTATTAATATACTAAACGTATTTATAGCTACCGTCAAGCGTTTACCGTATTTTTTTAGAGAAATTTCCGGATATCTGCCCGACACTTTCTCACTCACAAGATCCATTCTACCCCTGGCCCGGACAAATCCTGAGTTCAACTGGGTTTCATTTTAGAAAAAATTAGCCCAAACCCTTAAAAATCGCACTCAACCCTTCTAAAGTTGGACCCGTCTCGGGAATGAGGTTCCTACATTTAGTAATCCTTCTTCTCCCCAGCGCTTTTGTTTTTGGATCCGATCAAAACATACCCGCAGAGGTCTGGTTTCGTCCTTGGTGGAACGGAGGAGAAATATCCTTTTTTGGAATATATGAAAAAGGAGAAGTTCCACTCTCCGGAATTTCTCTCCAGCTCCCATACTCATTCGGTTCGAAAGAAGAGTACAGACTCTCCTATGTTCGCACCGGTCGGAACAAAGAAGGAAAATTTTTCGAAACAATTACCTTAGGTTATCAAATAGAACTAAGTCACAATTTAGGTTTTCGATTTAGATTCGGGAGAGAAGGTTCGGAACCTTCTTCTTATTTTACTTCTCTTGGGATCTACGGTTCCAAGCTTAGCTGGGATCTTTTCGGAAGAAAGAGCCAGGAAGAAAATTCTTTAGGGATCTTACTTAACTCTTCTAACGATTCTGAATTCAGGATCGGTTTAGGTTTCGAGAGGATTAAAAACAACACTTTAGATTTTGAAGATAGGATTTCCGTCGGAGCCTATTGGAACTGGGATGGATTTTTAGGACAGATAGAAGGATTCGAATCGGAAAACGATCCGATCGGACTCATCGATCTTGGATATTCTCCATTTTTAAAAAAAGAAGAAGGTCACAAATCCACAGCTCCGGTCCAGATACCCGTCGAAAGAACCAATATATTTCCTTCTCTCGAAACGGAAGAGATTTTGAGACTTGGATTTTCCTTACAGGAATCTATTTCCATATCGTCTCTTTCCAAAGGTCCTGCCAAAAAATTTGAAACCTATTTAGATTCGCTGCCGGAACCTAAAAGAAGAAAAATTAAAAAACTGATCTCCACCAAAAGGGATTTTTAAATGAAAAAATCTCTTCTGATACTATTCCTTTTTTCGAATATTCTTTCTGCGGAAAATATTCCTTCTCCTTTTTCTACAGGAGTTTCTTTTTCAGGATATGATTCCAGGTATTATACAAAGAGACAAGAGACTGTATGGCTCCGCGGAGAAGTTTGTCTAAAAAATTTAGTTTTGGTCTTTCCGGAAGGAGAATGCGCTAAACATAAAGTATTTTTGGAAAAAAGAGGAGATATCTATTTAGGTTCTTATCTATTCGAGAATAAGAATATTTATCTTTCTTATGGAAATCGATTTAGACCCTTAAATCATTTTTTCTTTTTAAGAGAAAAATTCGATTTTTCCTCCTTCTGGTTTTTGGAACAGCCAACCGTTAGGACCGGATTTTTAGGGCTAAAATTCGGAGAAAGTATATTAGGAACTTATTATGCAGAGAACTCTGCGGATAAACGACCTGGATTCTTCTTCAAACCCTACAAAAATTATCTGGAACTTGCGTATTCTCCCCAAACGAAAGAAGGATTTGTACTTTTTGAATTTCCCTCCTCCGAAGAAAGAAAATCCGAAAAAAGGCCATACTGGTTTAGGACTGAAATTTTCGGGACTAAGGCGGATGCTCAGGGAATTGTATCCGCTTCTTGGTCGGATAAAGAGAAGGACAAAAGAATTTTTGCCTCGGGGTTTAGAGGAAGAGCAGGACAATTATTCCAGCTTTCGGAAAGAACAGATCTGGAAGAAAAAGCGGAATTATTCAGATTTGTTTGGGAACCAGGGCCTTATAGAAGGTTACAATTCGCAGAATCTAGTCGATATTCTTACGATGGAAAAGAAATCTACTCTGCGGAGTCCGTTTTGGGCAGGATGGAAATTTTAGAATTTCCATGGTTTGCAATTTTAGCTCAAGCCAGAGCCTATCATTTTTCGGATCATTCTTCTTGGGTTTTTGGAAAAGGTTTATACATAGCTTATCAGAAAAAATTTTGGAGGTGGGAGCTCGGGCAGGAGTGGAGAAAGAACGGAGATAAACTCACAGAAGCAGGTCTACAAATCTCCTTAGGTAAAAATTGGAAGATTTACTCGAGTCTTATCTATGCGGAAGAAAAAAATTTATATCCAGCATTCGCAGAAGAATCAATCACTCCGGAAGAAACAGGTTTAGTAGTAACTGATAAATCTTTTTATTCTTTCTTACGTATCTTTCATCCTTATTTTTCAATTCATATTCGCCATACAAGAGAGAAAGAAGGTAAAGGAGACGGTTTGAGTATGAGATTTCAGGTATATATTCCGGTCTTCGATTGAAAGACTGTATAGATTGTCGGAAGCTATCTTTATGAAAAGTCCGGCAATCGTAATCTTAGCTTGTTTGCCGATGCAGTAATGATAGCACCAGAAAATAATTCTTTTTCATGCAAACCTAATATGTATTTGGTAATTCTCACTTGCTCGCTTGTCGAAAGATTCACCAAACGAACAATTCCATGATGTGGGATTTTTCGGACAACCGCCAATTCTCCGAAGTCTTTATCTAAGGTTATTAAGATTCTTTTCTGTTCAAATGCAAACTTGAGGATTTCTTCATCACCTGGATCGGAATGGAACTCGCCGATCCAAATCACATCGATTCCAGACGAGAGTAATTCTTTTAATACTCCTCCCCATACGCAGGTGTCCAATAAGACTTTCACGCCACTTGACTTGAGTCAGTAGGAATATTTTCTATTCTCTCATGGGAAACTATTCGATGCGCGTAAACAAGGCAAGCCTGTATATCGTCCAATTCTAGCCAAGGATAACCTTGTAGAATCTGTTCAGGTGTATCCCCGGCTGCAAGCATTCCAAGGATATGTTCAACGGCTAATCTACGACCTCGAACAATTGGCTTTCCACCTAAAATTTTAGGATCGAAGGTGATCCTTTTAATTAGCTTTTCCTGATCCATACTTCATTTATTCTCTTGGATTTTTTTAGTATCGTCCAATCTTTTTTAAAAGAGAAGTGAGCATCAGTTATGAAAAGTGATTCCATTTAGGCTAAGCCAAAAAATAGAAATGTTCCTTTCAGTCCAGTTTAACTCTCAGCTCTTGTAGAATATGGATGAGGAAAGTCAAAATCCCGGAGAAGATATAAAGACAGATCAGTCCATAAACAAGCCAAGGCCAACGAGCAAATCCTACGAAGAACAAAGCGATCAAAGCGGCGCTAAGCATCAAACCGGCACGTAACGGACTTAGCTTGGAACGAATCGCCACCTGAGGTTTTCCATAACGAATATTAGAAACCATTAAAAAAGCGATCAAAACAAAGAGAGGAATTCCCAACCAATGCGGAAGAGTATGATCCTTTCCTAAAAAGATAGGAAGAAAGCCGATGGTAATCCCTGCGATAGGAGAAGGTAACCCTGTAAAAGAAGAAGGATCATGAGCCACATTAAATCTTGCTAACCTATATGCCGCGCAAGCAGGGAAGATCGCAGCGATCAACATTCCGATCGGAAAAAGATCCTCTTTTCCGAATACGTCTATCTTGTATTCGCTCAAAACCATATTATAAAAAAGGAATCCAGGTGCGATACCGAATGCAGTAAGATCCGCAAGACTGTCCAGGTCAGCACCGAGTTCGCTAGTTGCATCCAGGGCTCTTGCCACCATTCCATCCAGTCCGTCGCAGATTGCTGCGAGTAAGATAAAAAATCCGGAGAGTATATAGGATTGAGGTCCGTTACCCGTTGCCTCGGAAGCGATCAATATGGAAACGAATCCCATACTCAAGTTTCCGAGAGTGATCATATTTGGAATCCAATGTAGCCTGCGATTCATATATAGGTCTCCTGCCTTACCGGACTTACGGTAAAGTCCAAACTCTTAGAATATCCCTGTTTAAATAGATAATAACCGAGGGCGGCGACCATCGCGCCGTTATCCGTGCAGTAGATCTTTTTTTGGGGAGAAAAAAATTCCAGGGAATTTTTTTCCGCGAATTGGGATAATCTGTTACGAAGTGTAGAATTCGCCAAGACCCCTCCTCCTGCAACGACCCTTTTGATCCCTGTAATAGAAACCGCACGTTTTAGATTTCTTTCCACAAGCTCGAATGCGGTCTTTTGGAAATGATAACATACCGCCTGAGTAGAAAGTCCCGGTTGTTTTGCGACCAAATGAGAAACTGCAGTTTTTAAACCCGAAAAAGAAAATGCAACGCGGTCCTGCTCCAAGTTCCTAAGCAAAGGAGGCAAAAGATCTTTTTCCTTTGGCCCTGGAGTATACTTGGAAGCTTCTTTTTCAATAGGAGGTCCGCCGGGATAAGGCAACGATAGTAAACCGGCCACCTTATCGAATGCCTCTCCTAAGGCATCGTCCATCGTATCTCCCACCACTTCCATTGTACCAAAATGAGGAATCTTATAAATTGCGGAGTTTCCACCGGAAAGAAGTAAACCCAATACAGGAAATACAGGTTCCACATCTTCTAAATGTAATACGGCAAAATGTGCCTGCAAATGACAAAGCGGAACGATAGGTGTTCCATACACCGCATGGATGGACCTGGCTAATTGTGCGCCAATCATAAGAGAACCTGTTAAACCTGGAGATCTGGTCACAGCCACATAGTCAAGATCGGAAAGTCCGATTTTAGATTCTTCTAAAACTTCCGAAAGTAAGGGATTGATCTTTTCCAGATGAGCACGGGAAGCAATCTCGGGAACAATCCCCCTAAAAGGTTTGTGCAGGTCTATCTGGCTAAAAATTTTGAGGGAAAGTAATTCTTTCCCATCTTTTACAATTCCTAGGCTGGTTTCGTCACAGCTAGTCTCTATTCCAAGACCTATCATAATTTTAAGATTTGGAAGAAAGTAGATCCACTGCTTTTTTCAATTGAGGATCCAATTCCAAATCGGTCATAGTTCTGTCTTTTTCCGCCTGAGTTTTATTTTTATAAACTGCTCTGGCGACATCCGAACTAAGTTTGATCCCTTGTTCTTTAAGTGCTTTTTCGAAATTTAAAAAATTCTGTTCATTATATTCAGGATATTTGGAAGCAAGTTGATCTAATAGTTTTTTCTCACTCATCTTTCTGAGATAAAAACGATCATCTTCGTTCGGCTCTATTCCTTTCACTATCACGTCTGGCTGGATTCCTTTTCCATGAAGTGATTTACCGGAAGGAGTATAATATTTTTGAACCGTAAGTTTTACAGCCATTCCGAAAGAAAGTGGATAAACAATCTGCACGGAACCCTTCCCAAAAGAAGTGACTCCTAAGATCTTTCCTCGTTTGTGATCCTGGATGGCTCCTGCAAAAATTTCGGAAGCGGAAGCGGAACCTTCATTGATCAAAACAACCAAAGGTATTGTGGTATATTTATCTCCCTTGCCTGTGGATTTGGAAACATCCGCGAGTTCTCCACCTCTTCCTCTAACGGAAACTATATCCAATCCTTCCGGAAGAAAAATATCTGATAATGCAACTGATAAAGGTAATAAGCCGCCTGGATTCATCCTCAAATCGACGATTAGTCCTTCTGATTTTTTATCCGCGAGTAATTTCAGATGTTTTTTAAATTCTTCTAATGTGTTTTCTCCCATGAACTGATTCAAACGGAGATAACCTACCTTTTCTTTTTCAAAGAAGAAGGAACGAACATAACGTATCTTGATGTTTTCCCGGACTAAAGTGAATTGCAGAGGTTCCTTGATATTTTTTCTTTCTACCTTAATGCTTACGGAACTTCCAGGCTTTCCACGCATTAATTTGATCCCTTCTACATAGCCCAAATTTGCGGTACTTTTTCCGTCTATCTCTATGATCCTATCTTGAGGTAAGATACCTGCTTTCATCGCAGGAGTATCTTCGATAGGAGAAACAACTACTATAGCCCCGTCGGTATAAGCCACTTCCATTCCGACTCCGCCAAAGGATCCGCGAGTTTCTTCCCGCATTTGTCTGTATTCTTCTTCTTCCAAGAAAGAAGAATGAGGATCTCCTAAAGACCCCAACATTCCTTTGATCGCACCTAAGAATACTTTTTCTTCGTCTACGGTTTCTACATAACCGTTTTGCATGAGCCCGAAAACTTCATGGAATAATTGCAGGTATTTTTCGGCAGTTTCTGAAACAGCTTTTGCGTGGACTGGACGAAATACGAGTGTAGTAAATAGGATTAGAACCAAACCGGCCCAGGCGAATCTTTCTTTATTCTTCATTTTTGCCGACCAATGCGAAGTAGGTCTTCGGGTATTTGATTCGAATTTGTTCCATTACGGAATCCTTATCTAGTTGGTATCTTTCGCAGGCTGCTTCCAAAATTTCGGAATCCTTTCGAATAGTTTGTTCGGAAGCGTAATTCAATCTTTCCGCAAGGCGGGCCTCGGTCAGATACTCAAGGACAAGTTTTAAGTCCCTGTCTCCGATCTCTTTTTTGCGAGAGGCACAATCGAATAATAGAAGTAAAAGGAATAAGGCTGCAATTAAGCGGAAAAAGGAAAGATAGTTCACTCTTTCAAAATCTTTCCTCTCTCAAGGGTTAGTGTCAACTCCGAAATCCGAGACGTTGATCAATAGGTACGGTAAAGACCGATCAGCTTTCCTACAATGGTTACTTTTTTACTACGGATCGGTTTGTATTTTGGATTTCTAGCTTCCAGACGAATATGATCCGCTTCTTTAAAATAGACTTTTAAAGTGGCTTCGTCTTCGATCAATGCAACAACGATCTCTCCATTTCGAGCTATATCCTTTTTTTGGATAATCGCTACGTCTCCATCGTTGATCCCAGCTTCTATCATGGAATCTCCCTGCACTTTTAGAGCGAAGGTAATTCCTTTTGAGGCCATTTCTTCCGGAACTGGGATATACGCTTCTATATTTTCTTCGGCTAGGATGGGTAATCCAGCGGCCACTCTACCTAAGAGAGGAATGCTTGGGGTGGGAACTGGTAAACTTTCGAATGGGCTTTGGCGGGTAAGCTCTATGGCTCTGGATTGGTTTTTGGAGGTCTTGAGGTATCCTTTTTTCTCTATGGCTTTTAGGTGATCGTAAGCACCCTTTGCCGTAATACCGAACTCATCTCCAATCTCTCGGATCGTCGGAGGAAAGCCTCTTTCTTTGATCACATTGGTAATAAAATGTAGAACTGCGAGTTGCTTTTCCGTTAGATCTTTCATGCTTAACAAGTTATTAGTGAATAAATGTTGCGCAAGTACTTTTTTGGTGCTATGATTTTTAAATAAAACATCTACATTGGAGGATTAAATGACTGAAAAACAATTGAACCATTTAAAGACTAATAGTAGTCTAAATATAGACTATTTTATGAAAAAGATCAATCTTAGTGAGGCAAAGGCCCATTTGGGGCGTTATTTAAAAGCCGCTAGTTCTGGCGAAAGAGTCGTTATATCCGAACGGAACCGTCCTATGGTGGAACTCGTACCCATCTCTATGCCCAAGGCAAAAAAACTCAAACCTGGGCTCTTGGCCGGTAAATTCACCGTCCCGGATGATTTTAATTCCCCTCTTGTAGAATTCGAATCCGATTTTTACGGGGAATAAAACTTGCGAACCATCCTATTAGATACTCAGATCATTCTCTGGTTTTTGTTAGAAGATCCAAAACTTCCCCCGATCATTAAAGAACTCTGCAAGGAAGAAGACATCAGATTTCTATTCCACCAAGTTTCCCTATGGGAAATCCAGATTAAATACGATTTAGGTAAATTACCTCTACCTGAAATGCCCGGATATTTTTTAGTGAATGCATGTATTCAATCCGGTTTGGAAAAATCGATTTTACAAGACGAGGCAATCTTTTTCTTAACTAGACTGCCAAATATACACAGAGATCCTTTTGATCGATTACTTCTTTCCCATGCGATGATAAACGGTTGGGAATTTGCTACTTCAGATGAGATCCTGAAAAAATATCCGGTTAGAATATTAGAAAATATTAAAACTTAAGGAATTCACTTTTTAAAACGAAAGAACCTTTGGACACAACTTCTGAGCCGTCGGGAAGTCCGCCTAAAATGATGATATCATCTTCTATCGTGTCCCCTACTACCACGCTTACCGCTTCAAAACTACCTTCTCCATGAGGAACAAATACGAAGGATTTTCCTTCTATCTCGTGGACTGCTTCTAGAGGGATCATCTTACGTTTTCCTCCTCCAGTACTCACAACTAGACCGGCAACTTTTGCTGTAACAGTTTGACCCGGCTTTAATCTGTTTCCCTTGTTGGAAACCATGATCCTAAGTTTTGCAGTACGTTTCACGTTATCCAAAACCGTTCCTACATAACCCACTTTTCCTTGGATCTGAATATCACTACGTTCATCACCTAAAGGAAAGATGGTAGCCTGCGCACCTTCTCTCACTCCGCCCAAATCTTTTTCATATACATCAAGTAGGACCCAAAGATGGCTTAAGTTAGCGATCGTGAATAGTTCTTCGTTACGAGTCACCTGTTGCCCAAGAATCGCTTTTCTTTCAGTGACTTCTCCGTTGATAGGGCTCCTGAGGATCAGGTTAGAAGAAACATAGATCCCTCTTTCAATTCCTTCTATTTCGGAAGGAGTCAGACCATAATTGTCCAACTTGATACGAGTGGTTTCTACTTCCGTTCTAGCAGTTTTGTATTGCATGGTAGCGAACTCGTATTCTTTGGCAGAAGTAACTTTCATCTCGAAAAGTTCCTTAGCACGATCCGCTTGCATTTTCAATGCATCCAGGGAAGCTCTTGCTTTGACATAAGCTGCTTCTACTTCTCCCAATTGGATGGATGAAAGAATGGCCAATGGAGACCCTTGGCTAACTCGATCTCCTTCCTTGACCAAAACTTTTTTGATCCTGGCTTCTACTTGAGAACCTACCTTTGCCATACTTTCCGGATCGTAGGTGATCCTACCAGGCAATGCAAGTTCTTCGAATTGAGAGACTTCTTTTAAACCGACGTAAGTGAGAGGGTGTCTTCTTAATACGTCTTCCGGAACTGTGAATACGTTTTTATTCTCTTCATTGATCTTTTTTTCGGGCTTCTTTTTGGAGAAGTATTTGAACCCGAAAAATACGATCGTGATTCCCAAGGCTAAAACGATCAGAACTTTATATTTTTGGAATAATAGTTTCATTGTCATTCTCCCTTCGCCTTGTTTGCAGAAGAAATTTCCGCAATTTTTCCGGTTGCGGCCTTATAGTTTTCTACCGCGTTAAAATATAAATATAGTAAATCGTAATATTCTCGGAGGATGGTGAGGTAGTTTTTTTCTGCTTGGAGGAAGGTAACTTGATCGGAGGCGCCGCGGACGTATGCAATTCTGGACTTCTCTTCCAATTGTTTATTCTTTTGGAGAAGGTTGATCCTTTCGTATTTGGTTAAGAGTTCTTCTCTTGCTAATAGTTCTTTTTTAGCGGCTTCTATCTCGGCGATTACTTCTCTTTTTTTTGCATCCAGAGCCAATTCAAATTTTCTATATTCTTCTTTTGCAGAATATACTTTTCCTTGGCCTCTATCGTTCAAAGGAATTGGGATGGTAGCGAATACGCCTCCATAATTTTCTCCACCTTTGACCCTCCATTCTCCACCTAACTGCAACCAGCCGAAGGACTCCCTTCTTTGCAGTTCTATGTTCATCTTCTTCTCTTGGAGCCTTTGTTCCAAGGCAGTAACGTCAGGGCGTTCTATAGAAGGAAAATCCTCTTTTAGGTGAAGTCCCATTTCTTCCAAGGGTCTGAATTTCATGGAGTCCACATTGAATGCGAATACACCTTCTTCTTCAGATAAACCTGTGAGAATACGCAGATCTTTTTCGATGGATTGTCTGCGTACGATCGCGTCACGGTAGAACTTTTCTACCTGTATCCTTTCCAACTCCAGACGTTCGAATTCCAAAGGAGAAATGTCCCCCTTCTGCACTCTAAACTTAGTGAGTTCCAAAAGATCGCTATAGTTTTCGTAGAATTCTTTATTGGTATCTACAAGAAGTGTGAGAAATACGAATGCCCAATAATTTTGGCGAAGTCTCATCCGGAAGATACGATCGAAATTCCGAAAATCTTGGATGGCAGCTTCGAATGATTTTTTTGCTACCCTAGTTCTAAGAGGTACAACTCCATACACGTCCACTTCTTGGAACATTCCGGGTGCGGTTTCCGGACTTCCCCCTTGGGAATTCGGAGTTCCTCCGATGAACTGTTGTTGGAATTGAATGACTGGATTTCGATATAAGGAAGCGGTGATTACCCGTCCTCTTTCGATCCCCATATTTTGTTTTTCAGATAAATACAGTGGGTTATTAGAGACCGCATATTCGGTCAAACGATCCACATCCCAGTCGATTACCTTGCCGGATATAGGACTAACACTCGAAGAAGCACTAGTTACGGGAGTGGTATTTTGATTGGTCTTGTTTACCGTATTTCCTTTTTTATCTTCAGTAGTAGTTTCGAAAGGAATCGTCTCCGGAAAAACAAGTGTCCCGAAAGGGAATAAGAATGCGGAAGCTGCAAAAATAGAAAGAAGGATCCAACTTCTATTTTTATTATAGGAAGTTTTATCGAGTAGATCTTGTTCGTGTCCCGATTGGAAGTCTTGCATCCTCTTTCCTTATGACTATTTCAATATCAAGCCCTGGTACCGCAAGTCCGTTTGCCTTTTTAGAAGGTTTCATTTTAGAAAAGCCGAAATAAGTACCATTTTCCGTCTTGCTTTATGAAATACGGATTGATCAGTTCCCTTTCTAGTTTCTGGTTCTCTTTAAATTTGAGTTTTAACTCGCAAGCGCTCTTGCTCTCGTAATAAAAATCGACCTCGATCCCTCCGGAAGAAAGTAACAAATCCCGGACTGTTCTCACTTCTTTCGAGTTTTTCTGTTTTTCTAATAACTCTCGATCGAAGAAGTATATGCGAAAATAATTATCTGCGGAAGAAAGCTCTTGGATGAGTTGTTCTCTGGTCCAATTCCCTTTTATGTCCAGATAGATCCCGTCTTTCTTGGATACTAACTCAGGTAAAAAATTCAGATCTCTTGCGATCGTTCCTGAAACGAGACGTTGTACTAATTTCAGGATCTCTTCTGTATCCTTGGAATGTTCTCCGGTATGTCCCGCTAAAAAAACTTTTCCTTGAGTAACAGTAGGAGGGGTTTCAGGACTTCGCTTAGCAGAAAGAGAAGATTCTCCTCTCGTAACGCAAGAAATTTGTAATAATAGTAGAAGTAATAGTCCTCTGAACAAAACGGATCCGTAGAAAGATAAATGGAACATGATTGGGACCCCTAATAAAACTGAAGGTTCCCTTTTAGCCTTGGGATTTCAGCGCCTTTTTTAAAAGTTCTTCTAAATCTCTTCCGTAAAGTACGGAGAGTCTGGACGGATTATCCGCCAAAAATCTGCGAGCACCTTCTGTAAAATCCGCATCTCCCACGATAAATGCCTTGTCCAGTCCCAGATCCTTTACCTGGCCCAATGTGTCTCTTAAGAATATATCCGAAATTTTGGCGTCCTTCCATTTTCTGAATTTGAAAAGCGCCCTAGTTTCCTTATCCGTTTTATTCAGACCTTGGAAATTAACCCCGTCCCCTTCTTTATTCGGGATCTCTCTACTCACCGTATAATTTAACGCAAGAACTACTTTCACACAAAGGTTTTTAAAATCCACGCCCTTTAAGGATCTATAATGATCCATGGCGCTGATCCCGATCTTATTTACGTCGATTACGATCTTATTTCCTTCTTCGTCTATGATCCCTTTGATATGGAAAGACTTGGAAGATTTTAAACCTGAAATTTCATAATAACGTTCTACCGGAAATAGCTCCGTGAATAATTTTCCAAGTTCTTGGTCGGGACTAAACCCACTTTTAGAAACTTTTCCGAGTTCCAATCTTTTGGTTTCTACTTGGTATTTATAATTTGCGAGTTCTATAATCCGGTCGTCATCTACTCTTTCGGATTCTGCTTCGATCAGATATTCGCTAGCGTCTTCTAATCTTCCCATCTTGACGGCGATCAAAGAGAAATGGAAATCAGAATCTATCATTTCCTGTTTCCATCCGTTATTTCTTGCGATCTCCATACAAAGTCTGGCGTGTTTTAATGCTTCGTTCCAATTCTCTTTCAGTATGAATTCCAGCATGATAAATTGGAATAATGTGTAACGAACATACTCATCTGTGACAACATCTACCACAGAATTAGCTACACGAATTGCTTCGTCATGTTCCCCGGCTCTCGATAGAGAGACCGCATATAAAAATCCGCCTACGGAAGAAGTCGGATCTTCTTCGAATGCTTTTTGGAAATACGTTCTGGGATCTCCCTTTCTTAGGATCCCTGCGACTACACCTTTTCCTAATAGTAAGGCAGGCATTTTAATTTTTTCATCCGGTATCCGCGATAGAAACTTATCCGCGATGCCGAATTCTTTTTGGCCGATCGCCATAAAACCAATCCGAATACAAGCCTCTAGATTATCCGGGTCTACGGAGAGAGTATCCGAATAGTGAAACACAGCTTCTTCATAAAGATCTTGTTGGTAATATATATCAGCGATCCGATTGGAAACCGCTACTTCCGAAATTTCCTTATCGAAGTTCCCGATCTTTTTGATTTTGTCTAGATGTTTTGCCTCATTCGTATAGTCGCCTTCCATAGCGTAAATTTTCGCCATGATAAAATGAGCCCTGGTATTAGATGGATTTGAATCTAGAATGTCTCGAATGAGAATCCGAGAGTCGACGTAATTTCCCATAGCCGCTAAAGCCAGTGCTTTCTCAAACGAATCCTTTTTGGATTGAATGAGAAACGAACCTGCCGCGACGATCAGGATGATTCCAGCTGCTACGAGAATTACAAAGATCATTTTTCGGAATTTCTGCTATTAACTAAATAAATGTTGGATAAAATCAAACGTTTTCAATATCCTGCTCCCGATGGGAAGAATCACTTACCTGAGGTTTGCATTTTCCCTCTTCCTCCGGGACTGGATCACCAGTGTATTGCACGTCGTATTCTCGACGTTTTTTGCCTACGGATTTTTATTCGGATTTTTCTCCCTTCGTACGGAAAAAAGACCCACGGACATTTCTAGTATCGATCTATTTCTGAATTCTCCGTACCTGGTTTTATCTCTTTGTAGCCTTGCTTTAATTTTTATGAGCATTGTTCGAGTCATGACTCGTTCCGGGGATAACGGAATTATGATGGCTGTAGGCGGAAACCGACAGGGGGTCGTGCTCCTACAAACCGTGGAACTCTGGATTATCCACGGAATCGGGTTCTTAATCTCTTTAATTTTAAGCATTTTTATCCCTATCGGAAAGTCCGAATTGGTCTCTCCTCTCGACTATATCGCAAGTTTGGGCTCAGAAGGTATCCTAATCGGAGGAATTAGTGCTCTGGCCGCTTATTTGTACACCTTAGTTGATCCTTACAGATCAATCAGGAGGGGAAAATGATCCTTAGGATTAATAATCTCTCCAGACACTATGGTTCCACTAAGGCAGTGAACGGAATCTCATTTGATATCAACCAATCCGACTATGTCGCGATCGTTGGACCATCCGGCTCCGGAAAAACCACACTTTTGTCTATGATCACCGGCATGTTGTCCAGTAGCTCCGGAGAGATCTACTTTGACACGTTAAAACTTTCCTCTATAACCAAAGGGGAACTTGCTAGATTCAGGGCGAAAAACATAGGACTAATCTTCCAATTTTCTGAATTGGTTTCTCATCTAAGTGTAGAAGAGAATATTCTTTTGCCTGCTTTACTGGTAGGCAAATTTGAGGAACAGGAATACAGAGAAAAATGTGAATTTCTCATTTCCAGTTTGCACCTTCATACGATACGCAACCAACTTCCAAGTAGTCTTTCCGGTGGTCAGATCCAGATGACTGCGATCGCAAGAGCACTCATCAATGAACCAGAAATACTTCTCGCGGACGAACCATCCGGCGACTTGGATCCAGAAAATAGTGAATTAGTACGTAAACTTCTCTCCGATTTTAATTCAAGAGGACTCACCATCTTACTCGTGACCCACGATATGAATCTGGCATTCGATGCTAAGACGATCTATGAAATGAGAGAAGGAAGTTTTACTAGAGTCGTTAAATGAGTTCTATTATAGGCGTGGATATCGGCGCCCAAAGTATCAAAGCCTGTCTTACAAATCGCTTCGGCGAAATCATTTCTCAATCCGATCGAAAGACCGGACCGGAAATGGATTCTAAACTTTTTTTATCTTCTTTAGAAGAACAGATCTCTGAACTTGTCTCAGGTTCCAAAGATCCGGTAAATGGTATCGGACTTGGAAGTCCCGGACCGATAGATAAAGAAAATGGAATATTGATCTCTTCTGCAAATCTTCCCTTATTAAAAAATGTTCCATTAGTCGATTTCTTAAAGCAGAAGTTTAACGTTCCCGTCTATTACGATAACGATGCGAACTGCGCAGCCCTCGGAGAGTATTGGTTCGGAGAAGGTAAAACTTCTTCCAATCTGATCGTCCTTACCCTAGGAACAGGACTAGGTGGAGGATGGGTTTTCCAAGGTAAATTATTCGATGGATATCTTGGAAATTCAATGGAAGTGGGACATACCACGATCCATCCGGGGGGAGCACTTTGCGGTTGCGGACAAAGAGGTTGCGCGGAAGCTTATTTCAGCGCGAGCGGATTCTCTTCCAGATTTTTAGAAAAGACAGGCTCCAAACTTTCGGATATAGAAACTCTTTTCGATTTGGCTTCTAAACATCATAAGGAAGCAAACGAGATCCTGGAAGAAGGAATAGAAAGTTTAGCGCAACTCATTCGTAATCTGATCCATCTTCTCAATCCTGAGCATATCGTATTATCCGGAGGGATAGCTAAGTCCTATTCCTTTTTCGGAAAACGACTTGAAAACAGGGTGAGAGAAATCATATTTCCCATATTCAAAGAATACGTAAAGATCCTTCCTGGAAAATCGGTCACCGGTGCACTGGGAGCGGCAAGTTTATGTTTGGATAATAAAACATGACAGATTCATGCATATTTTGTAAAATTATTAATAAAGAGATCCCATCCAAGATCATTTTCGAAGATGAGAATCTATTAGCTTTTCATGATATTTCCCCTCAGGCACCGACTCATTTCCTGGTCATTCCTAAAAAACATATAGTAGATATAGACAAAACCGGAGCAGAGGACAAGGCACTTCTCGGAGAAATTTTATACAGAGCTACTGAGATCGCAAGATCTCTCGGACTCAATAAAGACGGGTTCAGAATTGTGAATAATATGGGCGTACTCGGCGGCCAAACAGTATTTCATCTTCATTTCCATATACTTGGCGGAAGACAAATGAAATGGCCTCCGGGCTGATCTGTAACGAGGATCTATTTTGAAAAAATTATTACTCGGATTCGGGATCAGCGTCTTATCTCTTGGCTTTCTATTTTGGAACCTGGACCTTTCCGGTTTTACTTCTATTTTAGAAAGATGGAAACCTATTTTCTTAGTTCCATTCTTCCTAGCTATTCTTTGGGGATTATATCTATTCTCCTGGAGATGGTATTTACTGCTCGGTAAAAAAGTTCCGTTTAGAACTGCACTTCTTTCCGCTTACATTGGAGTGGGAGCCAATCAGTTCCTTCCGGCAAGAGGAGGAGATATTTTCCGGCTCTATCTCTGCAAAAAAGGAGAAAACATCGGTTATGGAAGTTTGGTCAGCGGGATATTCTTGGAAAAAGTTTTGGACTTCTCCTTTATATTTTGCGCAGGGCTCGGAGCTCTTTTTATTTTAGGAGTTAGCGGATCTGAAACCAAAATACTATTTCCGCTCTTGGGAATTTTTGGGATCTTCTCTGCACTTATAGTCGTTCGTTTATTTCATGCGCAACTCATCTCATTCGGAGAATTTTTATTTTCCAAAATTGGAAAGAAGGAATTCTTTTCGGAAAAACTTGCCCCACAAATCTCAGAACTGGGAAGTTTTTTAACTTTTCGTAATGTTTCTAGTTACGGAATTTTAACAGCCGCCACCTGGCTTTTAGGATACGCAATCCATTACACTCTTCTACAATATTTAGTAGGGATCCATTTAAGTCCTTTAGAAACCGTATTTATCATGTTCTGCGGAGCCGTAGGAGTGATGGTACCTTCTGCCCCATCAGGAGCAGGAGTTTATCATGCGTCTATCACATCCGGATTCGTATTATTAGGAAGAGAAAGTTCAGAAGGTTTAGTATATGCAACCACCGTTCATCTTGGGCAGATGGTCGCACTCGGGATCTTGACAGCTATACTTTATGTGTATTGGTCTTTTACTGAAAAAGAAAAAGCGAAATAAGACATCAGCCAAGAACTGAACTGTTTACGATCTTTGTATCGATCTTAGTACCGGAAACAATCGTTTGGTAAACTACACAATATCTTTCCGTAAGTTTTAACAAGGTCTGGATTTTTTCCTCATCTGCATCCGAATTCAAATCAAAAAATAATCGGATATCTTTGAACCCTACTGGAGTCTCTTTAGAAACTCCTAAAGTTCCTCTAAAATCCAAATCCCCTTCTGCTCTTACAAAACCTTCTTTGATATTTATTCCGATAGAAGCCGCAACCGCACCTAACGTAACACCTGCGCATGCAACTAATGCTTCTAAAAGAAGATCCCCGGAACAAGCAAACATTCCGTTTCCTCCAGTTGCAGGATGAAGTCCCGCATCTGCCAATGCTCTACCTGTCTCTACCTTACAAGAGATCCCTTCGCCTAATTTACCTTTTGCTTTTAATGTATAAACCGCGGAGTCTGGAGCTTCGCGGTATTTGTCCTTTAAAGGAGTTTGGATTTTTTTTAATTCTTCGGAGTTCATGTATCTGACCTGCTCGGGACTTTTGTCCCGATACTGATTCAACAATCGGCCGAAGAATAAAAACTAGAAAATTTTACGGGGATTCCGGTTTTGAAATCTTTTCCAGATTTTCGCAACCTGGCACTCCCAATTTCTGGCCGCCTCGTGCTTTAAAAGGTTCGCAAGTAGTAGTCTCCAATCCAGCTATACAAGCTTCGAAAGAAGCGACGGTTTCTGCAGTCAATTCTCGTTTTTGGGATTTTCTTTGCTCTCTCGCCTTATCGAAGTTTTCCTTAAAATAAGTAACACATCCTTCCTCTGATTGCATAAAGGCAGGAAGAGTAGCTCTATACTGGGGCGGTATCTTTGCAATATCGTCCTTACTACATTCAATCATTTTAGAACAAAGAGCTTTCTGGAATCGAGGAGCTAATTCCATAATTTTGTCTTCAGGAGATTTCGAACAAGAAATCATAAGGACAATTCCGGAAAGAAATAATATTAAAACTCTAATCAGTTTCATTGGGTACCCCAAAATAAATTTCCAACAAATTAGTTACCTGGCTTTGTTCGAAAATCCTTTTTCCATTATTTTACGAATTTCGAAAATATTCTTCACAACCGGCAGATTAGGACCTTATTAGCCGTATTTCCGTAATATCGTGAATGTATTGACGGTTTTATGAGAATTTTCTCCCTTTTTTGCGTCCTATACGTTTCGGAATGATTTTTTTATTTCCAAATCTAATCCACCTAGGTAATTTCTAAACCCGCTATTCTATGGATAAATCTAAAAATGGAAAAAACTCCCGGGTAGTCATCACCGGCATCGGAGTCATTCTTCCGAACACTTTTTCTGTACAGGACTTTTGGACAAATCTTTCGGAAGGAAGATCCCAATTGGATTTTATCACTCGTTTTCCTACAGAGGACTTCCCGATCAAGGTCGCCGGAGAGATGAATACTTTCGATTGGAAAAAACATCTACCTGATCTGAGCGATAAATATTCCAAAAATTATAATACGGAAACTCTCGCATTAATGGCGGCAATGGAAGAAGCCAATAAGGATGCAGGTATCACCAAAGGAGATCTGCATCCTAGTAAAGTCGGCTTTATAGATTCTTCTTCCAGAGCATCTATGGCTTGGTGGGATTTTGCTTGGAGAAAATATCTAGAAGAAAAGGACGCTAACGTGTTTGACCGGTATTCCGTTCTCACTTCTATGGCTTCTAATCCGACAAACTTAACTGCGATTAACGCGAATATCCAAGGTTTTGTAACCACTGTATCTGCTGCTTGTGTCGGCGGCCATCACGCAATCAGTTTATGTTACCAAGCTATCCGTAAGGGTAGAGCCGAAGTGATGTATGCCGGTGGCCATGAATTTCCTCTTCTACAACCTTTGATGATGATGTATTCCGATCCGATGAGTCGGGTCATGTCTTTAGAAAAAGATAATCCCAAAAAAGGGATCCGTCCATATGATAAGAACAGAGACGGATTTTTATTAGGAGAAGGTGCGGTCGTTCTTGTAATGGAAAGATTAGACAGGGCAATTCAAAGAGGCGCTAAGATCTATTCGGAAGTTTTAGGAACTTATAGTTATAATGAAGCAGATCATGCAATGAGAATGGACTTAACTGGAAAAAAAGCCACTACCGGTCTTAGACATTTAATGAAGATCAGCGGACTCCGTTTAGGAGATATCGATTATTTCTGTGGACATGGAACTGCAACGCATAATAACGATTTGGCCGAGAGTCGTGCGATCGGTCATTTATATGAGGGTCGTCCCAAATTCCATTGGGCACCTGTAGGTTCGATCAAACCTATATTTGGTCATACATTCGGAGCAGCGGGAATTATCAATGTTGCAGCAACTTCTCTTATGTTAAAAAACCAGACTCTATGTCCTACCATCAATCTGGAAAACCCGGATCCTGAATGCGATCATGATCATGTTGCAGAAGGAGCGAGAAAAGCGAAAATCAGATATGCAATTTCCATGGCGTTTGCGATCGGAAGCCAATCTTCATTCGTAAGTTTGGCGGCTCCGGAGTTTTGAGGGGTATATGCAATTATCAAAACAATATAATGTTCTTAAAAGGACCGGAGTGGCTCTTCTTTATAAAGGGCCTTTTTCAGAGACTACCATTTCTTCTTTAAATGATCTTCTAAAAGAAAAGTTAGAAGAAGAAAAGAAGAAAAATCGGATCCTCACTGTGTTCGTGGAAATGGCGCAGAACGTTGCACATTATTCCATCGAAAGAGACGAAAAAAGTGGGATTGGTATTTTAGTTTTAAGAAGAAAGGCTCATAACTGGGAACTCAATTGCGGAAATGCAATCACTCAAGAGCAAGCTACATACTTAAAAGGTAAAATAGAAGAAGTTAAAAAACTCTCCCAAGAAGAACTGAAACAAAAGTATAACGAACAGATCCGTTCCGACAGGCCTGAAAAAAGTAAGGGTGCAGGTTTAGGATTTTTTGAAATCGCAAGAAAATCGGATATGCCCTTGGTATACCAATTAGAGGAGGCGGACAACGGGGATTTATTCTTCCGATTGACCGCCCGATTTCTGCTAGAAGGAGCTTATTCTTCAGGGCTTTAAACTGCGTCGATCCTGATGATTACAATCGTATGATTGTCCCTGGTTAGTCTTAGATTAGCTTCTTCGGAAAGGATCCTGCAGGTTTCTCTCAGGTCTTCATGTTCTCTTAGGATCTTTTCTATTTGGTCTATGTTTAAAACTTCAGTGAGACCGTCCGTGCAAATTAGTATAAAATCTCCAGGTGATAATTTGCCGGAATAATCGAAGGTATCCACTTCTATACTTTTAGTTCCGCCGCCAATACAACTGGTTAAAAGATTTCTGCCGTAACTGGAACCTAATTCTTCTCCAATATTATGATCTACCGTTACTTTACTAAGCCCATTCTTTGTAAAATGGTAAAGGCGGCTATCTCCAACATTAAAGATCCAGGACTTTCTTTTTCCTAAAAGACAACCGACTAAAGTGGTGCCCATCTTGGGTTTCCCTATGGATTCTCCGTAGGCATTTACTTCGTTATTAATTTTTCGGATCAGGTTTTTCCAACCGGAAGAGGGCAATTCTTCGATAGGACGGATTGCTTTTTCCATCCACGCAAGTTTTTCTAATGCTACTCTACTTGCAATCTCCCCTGCCTCATGTCCGCCAAGACCGTCTGCTAAGGCGAATAATCCGGAAGATTCCTCGGTGTCTAACGTACGGACTGTTTCAGATTCCCCGTGAGTTTGGCCGCATACCAAACTATCTACTGCAAAAAAAGAATCCTCGTTATGTGAACGAAAGTTTCCCTTGTCCGTGATTGCATAATACCGGAGTTTCATATTTTTTTGACCGGAAAAAACCGCTTACCATTTTCGAAACGGAATTACGCAATTTTGACTCATCCAAACTTTCCTACAAGAAAAAATATTACGTTTTTATTTAGCAGTATAGCCACCATCCACCGGAAGCGCCACGCCGGTAATAAAAGAAGCTTCGTCGGAACATAACCAAACTACCGCCTTAGCTACTTCGCTCGGCTCAGAAAGTCGATTGACCGGATGTAATCTGGTAATTTTTCTCTCTGCTTCTTTTGGATCGGAAGAAGAATGAAAAAGGCCTTCTAACATTTCTGTTCTGATAAATCCGGGACAAACTGCGTTCACTCTGATCTTTTTTTCCGCATATTCTAATGCTGCTGATTTTGTGAGCCCAACTACTCCATGTTTTGCCGCCGAATAAGGAGCCACTTTCCAATCGGCGCCAACGAGTCCCGCGATAGAAGATACGTTTACGATAGAACCTCCTCCTTTTTTTAATAGGAGTTCTATTTCGTGTTTCATACAAAGCCAGGTACCTTTTAGATCCACTGCAATTACTTTATCCCAAACTTTTTCAGGATATTGGTGCAGATCGGTCGCGAGTCCGCCTACAGCAGCGTTATTCACTGCATAATCTAGGCTTCCGAATTCGGACTCCGCTTTTTGTACCAATTCTTTTACTTGAGAATCATCGGACACGTCACATCGAAAAAATTTCACCTTTCCACCCAGTTTGGAAATTTCTTCTTCTGTTTTTTTTCCTTCTTCTTCTCTTCTTCCGCAGAATAAAACCTTTGCACCTCTGGAAACGAATTCCAAAACGATTGCTTTTCCGATCCCAGCGTTTCCGCCTGTGACTAATGCGACCTTATCTTTCATCGGATCTTTCTAGTTTCTCCGGTTCTAACTTTGTTCAGATATTTTTTGAGATGAGAATTGATTGTCTGAAGGTCTTCCAACTCTTGGGAAGGATCTACTTTTCCTAGATCAGCGACTAAGATCAGAAGATATCTCAGCTCTTCTAAATGTACTTTCGCTCTTAAGATATTTTTTACTTTTTCTGCACGGATTCTAGTTCCCCAGGCTCCTGCAATTCGTACAGGCAATAAGGAAGAAATAGATCTGATATGTTCTAAAAGGCTCGGCTCTACCTTACCTTTCCAAGTCTCACAAAGTTCGTATAAATGAAGAAGGAACACATGTGCAAGATTCCAAACTTCCAGTTTGCGAAATCCAAATACGAATCCATCCGGCCCCACTGCACTTGAGATCTCCTTTCCGATCTCGGGACTTTGCATCTTAATATACTTTCCGGTATCGAATTTCTTTTTGAATTCGGAAGGAACCGGGACAACTTTTCTAAGTTTATAATCAAAGAATAAAACTCTGATCTTTACTACGGATATCTTCTCCGCCCGATTTCTTTTAGAAAGTCTGAAGTAGAGATCGAAAGATTTTTCCCCGAAATTATCCAAGGAAACATCAATAATCACTTTATCTTTATATAATAATTCGCCCTGGTATTGTATGGAAGCATTTGCAAATATGATACTGTTTCCATGTATATCAGTGACTGAATAGCCTAGGTATTGGAAAAATTGAAGATGAGCCTCCATCACAAGGTCGAGGACACTTGCAAAAGAAACATGTATATCCAAACTTAGATCGATCTTACGAATCGGTATTTCCGTCGAAAAATAATATTCCGAGGGAAACTCGGCTTCTACCTGAGAAGTTTGGACCTTGGAATTCATACTTCGAATTTTTCCCGGAATGCGGACGGGATCTCCAAGGTTTTTTTAGAAACATAATCGTAAAAGACTAGGGAAATTTTCGCAATTCCCACTTCTTCTTTGGAAACTTTTTGGGAAGCGGAGATATACAATTCGCAGGACTTCTTCCCTAAATTAAAAACTCCGGCGGAAAATTCCAAAACGTCCCCTGCTTTTGCTTCGGACTTATATTCCACTTCCATTTTGGGGATGATGATATTGGCCCCAGCAATGTTTGCCTTAGACCAAGAGTAAGATTCTAAGAATGTATCGAATACTTCGTTCACTAAAGGAATAAAAGTTTCGTATGTTAGGTGAGAAACGAAAAGTCCACCTACAACAGTGGCACTCCTGGTATCGGATCTGCGAACAATAAGTTCTGTCTTAAAGATAAAAGACTCTTTTGGGGCTTCCGACATTTCAGCTTCTCTTTCTCGAAGGGTTCCATCTTAGTATCGGAGCCTGGAAATCCGATCTTAAAGCCCGGATCCCTCGTACCAGATAGAATGCTAGGAAGATCTGAAATTTTTTATACTTGAGTCTGGCAAAAAAGAGAGGCCTAATCCCTCCTACTTAGTAAACACTCGCATTAAACGATGTTAGTCTTTCTTTACGAAATATCATTCGATTTAAGCTTACGATTTGGCAGTATTTTCATATGGATTTCGTATGAATTCGGCCTTTTTTCCGTCAAAAATTTAATCTTTGGTGAACAAGCTTTTTGTCCGGGCTTTTTTACAAAATAAACGAATGCCACAAGAATCGAAACATAAGACTACTAAGATTCTTTCTGATCCCGACTCTCTCGTACGGGAATTTGTTAAGCCTGGCATGTACTTACATTTGGCCACTACCATGTCTAGGCCGAATGCACTTATCTATTCTCTCTCCAGAGTTTTCGAAGGAACAAATCCGGAATTCACTATAAGTGTTGCCGGTATTCACTCTAGCGCTCATTGTCTCGCTCTTTCCGGCATCGTAAAAAAGATGATCACAGGTTTTGCCGGAGATAATTATCCTAAACCAAGTCCCAACAGTTTGTATAAGGACCTAATGAGAGGAAAACCTTTCGAGTTGGAACTTTGGTCCCTCCTCACCCTGGTACAAAGACTGATGGCGGGAGCTATGAAACTCCCGGGTTTTGTTTCAAATTCTTTGGTAGGATCTGACCTGATTACGGACAAATTAGGAAAGACAGCATTCTTATATCATAAGCCTACCGAAGGAAATCCTTATGGAGAAGCGGCAAGCCCTCATTTAGCTTCCGAAATCAGAGGAACAAAAGAAAAAGATATAGTGGTACTTCTTCCACTATGTCCTGAGATCACATTGGTCCATGGAGTAGTCGCCGACGAAGATGGAAACATAGTACTTTCTCAACCGGGTGGAGAAGGAGCCTGGGGTGCACTTGCAGCAACTAAAGGTGTAATCGCTACCGTAGAGAAGATCGTACCAAGAGGAACAGTTCCTCCTGAACTAGTACTTATACCGAGCACCAAAGTTTTGGGGATCGCTCCTGCAAGATTCGGAGCCCATCCTCAATCCTTAAGAGTACAAGGTTTTCCTGAAATTCCCGCATTCGAAGGTGTAGAATCTTATCTGGATGATTACGAATTCCAAATGGAGGCGAATAAGGCGGCAGGCATTCCCGCTAAGGCCGAAAGATGGTATAAAGAAAATGTAATGTTATCCGGAGGTCATGAAGAATATCTGGAAATGATTGGAGAAGTCAGACTAAGACGTTTAAAAATGACTCCTCCGGAACATTCTCTTTCTTCTCCCGAAAATCCGAAGACGGTAAATGATTCGGAGCAGATGATTATTCTTGCCGCAAGAGCTATCATAGAGAAGGTCAAGACAAAGGGATATAAGACGATTCTCGCAGGAATCGGAGCCGCACATATGGCCGCCTGGACAGCGGCCAAACTCCTAGAAAAAGAAGGTATTCATATCAATATCGTTGCCGAACTCGGGTTTTACGGAATGAAACCGTTTGTAGGTGATGTTTTTCTTTTTAGCCAACTTCACACTCAGCATTGTTCTATGTTGTCGGATATAGTAAGTATATTAGGGACAATAGTACCTGACGACTGTTTAGGGGTGATCGGCGCCGCAGAAGTAGATTGGTTCGGAAATATTAATTCGGTCTTGGATGGAAAAGGAAACTTCTTAGTCGGATCTGGAGGAGCAAACGATATAGTCTCCACCGCTGATACGATCGTAGTAGCAAAGGCAAACCGTTTTCGTCTCGTGAGAAAAGTAAAACATATCACTTCTCCTGGAGAAAGAGTGGTAGAAACTGTATGCCAATTTGGTAGATTCCAAAGGGCTTCTTTTTCGGACCATCCATTCGAATTGAGTTCTTGGCTTGCTCCCGCATCCGACGACGAGATGGAACCGGAAGAAGCTGTTCTAAGATACACACTTTGGCTTCCTCCTGACGAAGACCTTCCCATTAAACAAGAACCGGCAATCAATTCCGATGAATTGACTGTTCTTAGAGAACTAGATCCGGAAAGAATTTATACGGAACAGTTTATGGTGTATACCCGTTTGCCTTAAGTATGATAAAGATGAAGCAAAAGATTGGAATTATGACTGGAAATTTATTATGGACCAAAGGAGTATTGATCCATGGCGAATTCTAAAAATCTCGTTTCAAACGGGGTGGCGATAACCGGGATTGGGCATTATCTCCCCGAAAGAATCGTCACGAACGATGAAATTCGGCCTAGATTAAAATATCCTGAAATGCATCCTGCCGAAAAAGCAGTCATCGGCAATATAGGTGTAACGGAAAGAAGAAGGGCAAACGAAAAAGAAACCGCTCAGTTCATGGCTGCTGAAACCTCCAGAATGATCCTGAAAGACGCAGGAAAAAAGGCGGAGGATGTAGACTTATTCATCCTGGCAAATTGGACGGACAGACTTTATCTCCCGGATTTAGCCCCCCAAGCTTCCAAACTTGCGGGAACTTCCAACTCATTAGCATTCGATATTTGTACTGCTTGTACCGGTTTTGTTCACGGAGTGCAGATGGCATCCGCTTTCTTAAGCAGCGGTAAATTTAAGAGCGCACTTGTAATCGGTAGCGAAAGATTTTCTGTCAGAACAAGAATGAGCGGCTATGGAGAATTTACTGCAGGCGATGCAGCAGCGGGAGTTCTCTTAGAATACACCGGAAACAAAGAAGTCGGTATTATAGATTCCTTCTTAAAGGATAATGGAGATCTTTCCAATATCATCGAGACCGGACCCGGGCCGAATTTTTACGTAAAAAGTTATCCCGAACTTGTGACCAACGCCGCGGATCTCACACTTTCTTCTATGGATGATCTATTAAAAAAGAATGATGTAGCGTTAGAAGACATAGATTGGGTAATCCCTCATCCAGGAACAGACGTAGTGGTGCAGGATGTTCTCAAAAGGACAAAATTCCCTAAGGAAAAAATACTTTTGAATTTCGAAAGGGTAGGAAACACTTCTGCAGCATCCATACCAATCGCATTATCCGAATATTATTATAAAGGAATCGTCAAAAAAGGCGATTTAATCCTTTCTCCTGCGGTAGGAGCCGGATTTTATTGGGGCGGACTTTTGTATCGCCTCTGAAAATTCGATATTTAGAATATAACAGAAGAGTCTGTCCCGAAAGGTTCGGGCTCTTGAAGCCCGAGACCAGATTTTTATCGATGGCCTTGGTTTTCGGAACGGACTATAAAAATAAAGGTGAAGTAGAAGGATGATCGTAACAGGGTTCGAACTAAAAGAAAGACTAAATGCCGAATCTGCGTCCGAAGTTTATAAAGCTGTTCGTAAAGAGGACAGTAAGTCCGTTATCATCAAATTTCTTCCGGTCTTGGACGAATTACATCCTTCGGTAGTCAATCTTAGGAACGAATTCGAGATCTTAAATTTACTTTCCTCCGGTTATTTTGTTAAACCTATTAAGTTCGAAAAACTCCAAGATGGGTTCGCACTTTTTATGGATTTCGTTCCTGGAGGTTCTTTAAAGGATTTTATCTCCAAAAAGCCGATGACACTCTCGGACTTTTTTCCGATCTCCATCCAGCTCGCAGAAAGACTAAGCGAAATACATTCTAAAAAAATCATACACAAAGACTTAAAACCAGAAAACATTATATTCAATAAGGACGAAAAACAGATCCGAATCATAGACTTCGGGATTTCCACCAAATTGAATAAAGAAGAAACTTCCTGGTCAGCACCGAATATTTTAGAAGGTTCCATCCATTACGTTTCTCCTGAGCAAACCGGAAGAATGAATCGTTCCGTGGATTACAGAAGTGATTTTTATTCTCTTGGAATCACTTACTATGAGATGCTTTTAGGAAAACTTCCGTTCGATGGGGACGACCTTTTACAATTAGTACATGCTCATTTAGCTAAGATCCCCACTTCTCCGAAAGAAGCAAGATCGGAGATTCCTACAGTTCTTTCAGAAATCATAATGAAACTTCTGGCAAAAAACGCAGAGGACAGATACCAGACAGCAAGAGGACTTCAAGGAGACTTAGAAAAGGCATACGCCCTCTGGAAAGAAAAGACGGACTTCCCTTCTTTCCCTCTGGCCCAAACGGATTTTTCCACAGAATTCAAAATCCCTCAAAAACTTTACGGAAGGGACGAGTATATCAAAACACTTTTGGAAGAATTCAAATCCGTAGCTACAAACGGAAGATCCAGAATGGTTTTGATCGGAGGTTATTCCGGTGTGGGAAAATCCTCACTTGTGAAGGAGATCAATAAACCTCTTACCGAATCTAAAGGTTATTTTATCTCAGGAAAGTTCGACCAATACAATCGAAACCTACCCTTCTCCGCTATTATCCAAGTATTTTCCAGTTTGGTGGAATTGATCCTAACCGAATCTCCGGAAAGAATCGAGGCTTGGAAGAGTAAGATCAAAAAGGCTGTTGGTGCCAACGGAAAAGTGGTCACAGACGTGATCCCTGAATTAGAGATCATTATAGGCAAACAGGATCTTGTTCCGGAACTCGGCCCACAAGAGAATGCAAACCGTTTTTATATAGTATTCCAAAACTTCATCAAGGTTTTTGCGAGCCCTGAACATCCCCTTGCGATCTTCCTGGATGATATGCAATGGGCCGATACTGCGTCCTTAGAACTTCTCAAAAACCTGATGGAAGACGTAACCGTAAATTACCTTTTCATCATATTGGCTTACAGAGACAACGAAGTAGATTCTTCCCACCCATTCCAAGTATTATTGGATACATTGGAAAAAGAAGGACTGGATCCTTATAAGATCGTTCTCCAACCCCTGGCATTAAAAGACGTAAGACAATTATTATCCGACAGCCTTTATATTTCGGATGAGAAAACCGTAGAACTGGCGGAGATCATTCATTCCAAAACCGGCGGAAACCCATTCTTTATAGGGGAACTTCTAAAACAACTCGCGAAAGAGGACTCCGTCTATTTTGATCAGGGCTCCGGAAAACCGGGAGAAGGTATCTGGAAATGGGATATCGCTAAAATCCGAAACACTAAGATTTCGGATAACGTAGTTGAACTTTTAGTAAATAGGATCCGAAAACTTTCTCCTAAGATCCAAGAAACCATGGAATTGGCTGCATGTATCGGAAGTAGTTTCGATTTAGCACTTTTGACCCGTATCTTAGAAACCGATTACAAAACAGCACTCGGCTCTTTGCAGGAGACCATCGCAGAAGAATTGATTGTTCCAATCGGAGAAAACTATCGACTTGCAGAATCTTTCGAAGAGACGGAAGCGAATAAGGAAAAAAATTACCAGACTGCAAAAACAGTAACCTTCCGATTCCAGCACGATAGAGTCCAACAGGCTGCTTACGAAATCATAGAAGAAGAGAAAAAAAAGAAGATCCGTTTACAACTGGGAAGATTCCTGATAGAAGGAGCGGATTCCAAGCAAATCGAAGACAATATTTTCGATATTGCAAATCATATGAACATCGGCTCCGGTCTCATCACGGAATCTGCAGAAAAACTAAAACTAGCTCAACTAGATCTGATCGCAGGGAAGAAGGCCAAAAATTCCACAGCATACAAACCCGCACTCTCTTATATCGCAAAGGCTAGAGAATTACTCTTTCTTCTTCCGGAGGCTTCCCAAGGAGATGATGCTCTTTGGAACGCAAAATACGAACTTTGTTATTCTATCTTTAGAGAGTTAGGCGAAACACAGTATCTTACCGGAAACTTTGAGGATTCTCAGAAGACAATAGATACACTTTTAAAATATGCAAGATCTCCGATTGAAAAAGCAGATGCTTGTAATCTGCTTATCATTCAATATTCCGCTCTTGGAAAATTCGACCTCGCTCTTCCTATGATCATTAAGGCGTTACAACCTTTGGGTGTGGATATTCCTGAAAAAGATCATGAAAAAGTAACCGGAGAAGAGATAGAGATCGTAAACAAGGCCCTCGAAGAAAAAACTGTAGACTCCTTGTTGGACCTCCCACTGATCCAAAAGCAGGAACAAATCATGGCGGTAAATCTTTTGATCAGCGCCATTCCAACCGTTTACAATTTTGCATTGTCCTTATTCCCGATCGTTTCCTTGAAGATGGTAAACCTATTCTTGAAGTATGGAAACCTTTCCGATCCGTATGGATATTCTATGTATGCAATCCTTCTCACTTCAGGATTCCAACAATATAGAAGAGGTTACGAATTCGCAGAACTTGCAATTAAGGTGAGTGAAAAATACAAAAATCCGAGCGGGATCACTAAGGCTGCGAATATTCTCGCAAACTATACCACTCCTTTCGTAAGGCATTTAAAATATTCGGAAGAGATCAATCATAGAGGAATCCAGGCCAGTTTAGAATCAGGGGAATTCCTACATGGCGGTTACTGCGCAATGAACGACGCAGTGAATGTGGTCCTTCAATCTAAAAATTTAGAATTAGTAAAACCTAAAATAGATGGTCTTCTCAAATTCACTCGTAAGGTAAAAAACAATTTAGCAATCGATACTGTTCTCGCTTCAGCGCTGGTAGTTTCTAACCTAAGAGGAAAAACTTCTTCTCATCTGGAATTCTCCATCGAAGATATGAGTGAGAATGATTACATCGAGTTATGTAATTCTCACCAAAGTCCTTTTCCCGTTTGTCTGTTCAAAATTATGAAGGCAAGAACACTTCTCAGCTATGGAGAAGCGGAAAGTGCATTAAAAGAATTAGAAGAATCCGAAAGTATGCTCGGATTCATTTCCGGCCAAATAGCTGTCGAAGAACATGGATATCTATATTCTCTCGCGATGGCTGCAAATTACAAACTTTCTACCCAAGAACAAAAAGCAAAATTCTTAGAGAGAATCAAGAAGAACCAAGAAAAACTTAAACTTCTTTCCGAAAATGCTCCGGAAAATTTTGAACATAAATATCTTCTGGTAGAAGCCGAACTTGCAAGACTAGAATATAAAAACTGGAAAGCGGCCAAAACATATGAGCAAGCCGTACAACTTGCAGGCAAAAACGAATATTATAACGACGAGGCCTTAGCAGCGGAACTCGCATCCAAATTCTGGTTCTCCAAAGGAAGCGCTAAGATCGGATCCCAGTATATCGCAGAAGCTTATCAAAAATACGGAAGATGGGGAGCGATTAAAAAGCAGGAACTTCTCAAAGCCAAATTCCCGGAATTCATTCGAGAAAAAGGAAGGGATACTTTCCGCACTACCCGCACGATCGGAACCTTAAGCACAAGGACTGCTTCCGCAACGGAAGTATATTCAGGTCAAACCCTGGACTTCCAGTCCATTCTAAAAAGTTCCACCGCAATCTCAGGAGAAATCAAACTAGAGTCCTTATTGGATACTTTAATGCAAATCTCCATTGAGAACGTAGGTGCAGAAAAAGGTGTTATGATCCTAAGAAGGGACGGAAAACTTTTCGTAGAAGCGGAAGGCAGTACGACCGACGACGAGATCCGAGTGCTCCAGGGAATTCCGATCCAAGAAAGTAAAAATATACCGATCAGCGTTATCTACTATGTGGAGAGAACCAAAGAAGATCTGGTGCTCAGGAACGCCTTCGCAGATGAGAAGTTCAATAAGGATCCGTATATTAGAGAAAGGAAAACAAAATCCGTTCTATGTTCTCCAATCATTAAACAGGGGGAATTGATCGGTATATTATATTTAGAGAATAATCTTTCCGAGGCGGCATTCACATCGGACAGGTTACAAACTATTTCAATTCTATCTTCCCAGGCTGCTATTTCCATCGATAACGCATTACTTTACGCGAATTTGGAAAGCAAAGTCGCAGAAAGAACCAAAGAATTAGCTCAGGCCAACGACGATCTGGCATTAAAGAATCAGCATATTACGGATAGTATTACATATTCTTTGAATATCCAGCAGGCGATTTTACCTTCTTCCGAAGTATTAGGAAATGCGCTTTCCGATTATTTTGTGGTATTCCGTCCGAAAGATATAGTATCCGGTGATTTTTACTGGTTTTCAAAACAGGAAGATACAATATATATCGCATCCGTCGATTGTACCGGTCACGGAGTTCCGGGAGCACTTATGTCCATGATTGGAAATACTTTGCTCAATCAGATCGTAAACGAAATTGGTATTACCGATCCAGGTTCTATTTTAGAACATTTGCATAAAAAAGTCAGGCAGGCACTCAAACAGGATATGGACCAAACGAATTCCAGAGACGGAATGGATCTTTGTCTATTAAAGATTGAAGGAAACAATTTATACTTTGCGGGAGCAAAAAGGCCTATTTTTATTGGAAAAGGCGGAGTCTTGACCGAAATTAAAGGTGATAGATTCTCGATCGGCGGAAGGCAAAAAGAAGAAACGCGAAAATTTACTACACACTCCATTCCCTTGGAAAAAGGAATACGTACGAGTGTTTACTTAACCACGGACGGCTTTATGGACCAGCCAAATCCGGACCGACAAAAAATTGGTACCAAAGGGTTACTAAACTTCCTAAGCGGGATAGAACATCTTTCCTGCGAAGAACAAAAAGAGCGTTTAGAATCCTTCCTGTTAGCCCACCAAGCTGGAGAGGCTCAACGGGACGACATAACACTAGTCGGTGTAATATTGGGGGGAAGATAAGGAGATGTTTCTGAAAAAGGAAGATGCTGATGATGGAAAATGAAGTCGTAAATCTATTTAAGACTTATCAGGAAACCAGCGAATACAATCTGCTTGTATCCTTTAAGGGCAGACTATCCCAAGAAGTTCTGACCGAATTGGGATCTATGATCCGGACCTCTTTGAGTACGGAATCTAAAATTAAGAAAATTTTCGCGGTATTTATTGAACTAGCGCAAAATATGCTGCACTACTCTGCCGAGCGAAAAATTAACGAAGAGCAGAAAGATGCAGGCGTAGGGATCCTCATAGTTAGGGAAAATTCGGTTGGCTACCATGTTGCTTCGGGAAATTTGGTACTAAACGAGAAGATCGAATTTTTGACCGAAAGGATCCAAAAAATCAACTCCATGAGTAAGGACGAATTAAAGTCCTTCTACCAACAGCAACTTAGATCGGAGAGGCCGGAAGATAGCAAAGGAGCAGGTGTGGGATTAATCGATATTGCCAGGAAGTCAGACGGACCTCTGGTGTTTCGTTTCGATAAATTGGATGGCAAACTATCCTTTTTTACAATCTCCGCATTCTTTACGAAGGAAAACTAATCATGGAATCCTTACATATACAACAGACTAAAACTTCACCGGAAATCATCTTAGAATCGGACAAGGGGCTCGCGGAAATCATCGGAGAATCTTATCCGGAAAACGCAATGGCGTTTTACAAACCGGTCTTCGATTGGTTAGCTGCAATCCAGACTGCAAGCAAACAAATCCAGTTCCGTTTTCAAATGGATTATTTTAATACCAGCTCTTCCAAAGTGATCATGGATATTTTGGACAATCTCCAGAAATATCATGACAAAGGCGGAAAGGTAGAAGTCGAGTGGCTTTATAAAGAAGACGACGAAGACATGCAGGAAACAGGAGAGGAATTCTCTTCCGATTTGTCCCTGCCTTTCAAAATGAAATCTTATAAATAAGATCTCATTCGTGCGGAATTAAGTGTAAGTGGAAAAGAACGAAACTTCGAATTCAAAAGAGCAGAATACTTTTTTCGAGCAGGAATTTAAACTTCTCTCGGACGCTCAGTCTTTTTTAGAAGATTCAAATACCAAAGAGGATCCTAAACAAAAATTAAAAACGATTGTTGGATCCTACGAGTCCCTTCTCAAACAATCTTCCAAGATCATGAAGATCGGGGATTCCACTCAGCATAGACTTCTCAAAACCCAGGAAGCATTAACCGATTCTAATATAATGTTAGAGGCCGCTTATATGGACCTCAAACTTGTAACGGAAATCGGAAGGATCATCACTTCTTCCCTCGAGCCTAAAATTATCATACAATCCGTTTATGAGAATACTAAATCCATCGTCCCCATGGATGTTCTCGCTTTCGGTATTTATGACGAAGAAAAAAAAGAGATTAAATATAAGTTTTGCGTAATAGACGGAAGATATGTGCCGGCACCTTCGGTAGATTCCCTTGAAGAGGACAACCCTTCTTCCTATTGCGTAAAACAACAAAAAGAACTAATCACTCTGGATATCGAAAAAGATTTTCCGAATTATCTATCGGATATCAGAAAACATTTCGGAGAGAACTCTCAATCCGCATTATACTTCCCGCTTAAGGTAGAAGAGCGTCTGATCGGAATACTTACCGTTCACAGTTATTCTAAAAATGCATTCCAACCGAACCAGCTGAATATTCTCAGGACTTTGGCAAACTATGTAGCAATCGGCGTGGATAACGCAGACGCATACAGGACTCTTTCCAAAAGAAACAAAGAATTAAAAGATTCTTTGGAAAAGATCGAAGTTCTAAACAAGAGTATAGAAGAAGAAAGACAGAAATCCGAAAACTTACTTTTAAATATTCTACCCAGAAGTATTGCGGATCGTTTAAAAGGAGGAGAAGGTGTTATCGCAGATTATTTCCCTTCTTCTACCGTACTTTTTGCTGATATAGTCGGATTTTCCAAACTCACTACTAAGATCCAAACTCCTACAAGACTTGTAGAGATCCTAAATCGTATTTTTACCGAATTTGATGTGATCGCCGACAAATATAAATTAGAAAAAATTAAAACAATAGGCGATTGTTATATGCTCGCGGGTGGTATTCCGGTTCCTACGGAAGACCACGCACATAAGGCGGCCCAAGCTGCTCTGGATATGTTACATCGCCTGGATGAATTAAAACCTGAACTTGAATTCGAATTTAATGTTCGTATCGGTCTTCATACCGGAGAAGTGGTAGCTGGAGTGATCGGAAAAAACAAATTCGTGTATGATCTCTGGGGCGATTCGGTCAACACCGCTTCGAGGATGGAATCCCATGGGGCCACAGGAAGAATCCATGTTTCCGAGTCCGTATACCTTGCTCTAAAAGATAAATATAATTTCGAAGATAGGAATGTGATCGAGGTAAAAGGAAAAGGCCCGATGCACACTTACTTCTTACAAGGCGTTAAATAATTCTAATATAGTAAAAAGGATCTCCGAAGAGATCCTTTTTTTGATCGTTAACCTAAGGCTTCGATCACTTCTTTAGGAGCCTGGACTAATTCCACAAGCACTCCTTCTGCAGAAAGTGGAAACTCTTCATTTCCTTTAGGATGGATAAAAGTCACTTCATGACCTCCCGCTCCTTTGCGGATGCCGCCTGGCGTAAAACGAACTCCTTGTGCAGTCAACCATTCCACTGCCTTATGAATATCATCTACCCAAAGTCCGATATGATTCAATTTAGGATCATTCACTCGCGGACTCTTATTTGGATCCACAGGTTCCATGATATCCACTTCTACAGCGTAAGGTCCTTTGCCCATCTGTAGGATATCCTCATCTACGTTCTCTTTTTCACTTCTAAAAGAACCGATGTTTTGCAATCCGAGAGTGTCCACCCAAAACTTTTTGAGCTTCTCCTTACTTTCTCCGCCGACTGCGATCTGCTGTACTCCCAGAATTTTAAACGGTCTCATAATGCCCTATCTTTCGTTTTTTCCAAATTCTTGCCCTTTAAGAAAAGAGCAAGGATTTGTCAGGTTAGATTAACGAGATTCCATGGAGAAGGTTCCCTCTAAAGGAAGATGATCGCTGGATTCTAGGGCCTCACCTTGTTTTAATACTATATATTCTTTCTTAGTTAAGCCCTTTGAATAGAACATATAATCAATAGTCCGATCAGGTTTGGCGATCTGAGGATCGTTAGGAACATGAGTGTAAAATTTTTCACGATTGGGCCCGTTCAATTCCTCTAAAGTCGCAGTCGAATTCCATTTTTTGAATAAGGGAAAAATTTCCTCATCGTCGCTATAATAATAAGCTCCGTTAGGATGTAATTGTTTTCTGGAGAAACCAGGCGGAAGAAGATTAAAATCTCCAGCTAAGACCCATTCCGATTTTTCAGAATCCAATTGATCCAATACATTCTCGATAAAAGCCACTTGCCTTTGCATCGTATCCGTTCCCATAGAGAAGGCATCCAAATGTGTATTTAAAAGTACCAAAGGTTTTTTATCTTTTACTTCTACGGAAGCTTCTAAAATCGCACGTTTTAGTTGTAATTGTCTGGTGATAGGATCCGCAGGAGGAGTAGGAAGTTGATGACGAGAAGCGGAAAGAATTTTATATTTACTGAATATAGTTAGCTTCATTCCGACAGAACCCATTACCTTTGGATGAGGGACAAAACCAGCCTTCCAATAAAACGCTTCTGTTTGGCAAGGATATCGATCTGAGAGCAAAGGTAGAATTCTTTCCGATTGATTTTCAGAGTATGTTTTTTTGGCTCCGTCGTCTACTTCTTGGAATAGAACAAAATCAGGATTTCTTTCTAAGATCACACTCGCTACTTTTTTGAGAGTGGATTCTATCTCTTCTCTGGAAGGTCCGGTGTCGGGCCCTGTTTCATCCGGAACATCATACCAAAATACTCTGTTCCTTCCCGCGAAATACTGTATGTTCCAAGACAATACCTTGATCGGTCCTGATGATTCTAGGCTTGGAGCACCTTCTTCACATTTTACTTGTACCGATTCCAAGTCGGATGGATGGAATGTTGAAAAATAAATTAACAGAAGTAATAAAGCAAAAACACTTAGTAAAACCAGAAGGATTCTTTTGAATAATTTCAAGATGGCCTCTTTCTATTTATATCTATTCTTGGGCATCCTTTCTAACGAAATTCCCCACATTCGTCCACAATTTTAGAGTTTTCGGATACAAGAATCAGAACGGAAAGACTTTCCCTTTTTCAGGGGATAAGAAACATTGGAATCGGTCCCATGCAGAATAAATTTCTAATCCTATTCTTTTCTCTTTTTATATGTTTTAGCCTATCTCCCTTGTTTGGGGAGGAACTAGAGCTACAGATAGTCCTCAAAAACGGAAGCACAGGCGGACCGGGCTCCGCGGAAGGTATTCGTCTATTCGCCTTGGAAAGACAGATGATGCCCTTACCTCTTCCTGACCAGGGTCCAGTAAGAGGAAGTTTTAAACTTCCTAAGATCAATGCGCCGGATGGACTTCCTATTCTGCTGCAGGTGACTTATAATGGAGTAAATTATAATAAGATGATTCCTCCGGTACCTATGATGAGGTCCCGACCACAAGAGGTAACAGTTTATGATAAAACTCTGGATCGGTCCGTAGTCAAAACCAAATCTCTCCTCCAAGTAGTGAGAGAAAAAGATGCATTAGTTATTTCTAAAGTATCTATTCTTACCAATAATACCATTCCCCCTAAAAGTTTCCAGAACCCGAACGATCCATTAGAAGTTTATGTTCCTGAAGAAGCGTTAGATATTAGTGCTCAATTGACCCAGAGTACGAATAAGATGGCCATCCCGATCCAGTTGACTAAGGGAAAAAACGGATGGGTGATTGATAGAGCGATCCTTCCGGGGACTTCTCAGTTATTTGTGAGTTATGTGATTCCTTCTACCAATCTATCTCCGACCCAATTCAAGGATCGATTATTATTCGAGAACCAAGAAGGAGAGAAAGTGATCTTCTCCAAACCTAAAGACATGCAGGTTTCCTTTATTGGGCAGAAGGGAACACGCCCTGTTTCTGTAGACGCTCCCCCGGATGTGAATTCGAATATAGTCAGTTATGCGGGACCTCAGTATGAGATCACTTTATCCGTAATCGGAGGAGAACCAATCAACGAAACCGCGAACCAGGAACGAGAGATCAATAATGGGAGCATATTCGTTTCTACCGAAAAAACGATCTACGGGGTGATTGGAATACTTTCTTTCTTATTCTTCCTTTCTTTTACGATCACTTACAGACTTAGGAAAGAATAGAAGAAGGGCCCGGGCTTTTCCGCCAAACCTTTCAATCGATTTGTATACCGGATGTTGGAACTCCAACATCCGATTTATCCGATCAATTTTACTATCTTAAGATTTCAGTAACGACTTACTTCTTCTTTGCTGCTACTTTCTTTTTAGGAGAAGGTTTAGATTTTGCGGCTCTCTTAACGCTCGGCTTTTTGGCAGAGGATTTTGCCCTTTCTGGAACCAACGAATCCATAAATTCTTTGATATCCTTTAACACCTTATCTCTTTCTCCAGCCGGTTCGTTCATAAGTTCGTGGTAAAAGCCCTTATAGGTCTTCATTCTTTTATTCTTATAAACCAAATGATTATAAAACTCCAAACTTCCCGCCGGATCAGCGATCCCATCCGCCAGACCGTGCAGGATCAAAATAGGAGTTCTTAAAATCCCTGCCTTTCTATTCGCAATCCCCCCTTGTTGGAATAATTCGTACCCCATGGAGAATGAAATTTTACCGTGAACCAAAGGATCATCGATATATGCCTGGACTACTTCCAGATCCCGGCTAACCAAACTTGTATCTAGGTTTGCGTCCAAAGTAGTGGAAGGTGATATCTTACGTAAGAAACCGGCTACGGAGATCTGGAATCTTTGGAATGCAGTAGTAGGAATTTTTAATGCAGAAGAACAGGCCACAACTCCATAGATATAATCCTGGTTAATCCCTTCTAAGGCGTAGCGGATGACTACTACTCCTCCCATAGAATGACCTAAAAGTAGGATTTTATCCTTCTGTTCTCTTTTACGAACCTCTTGAACAAAATCCGCCAGATCATCCACAAAGGATTCGAAACCGGAAGCATGACCTCTTTTGCCTTCCGATTTACCGTGACCTCTTAGATCCAGACCGTAAAAGCTGACGTCACTTTCTTTAAAATATTGGATGAGGTTAGAATACCTACCGCTATGTTCTCCGAATCCATGACAAAAAACGATTACACGATTAGCTCCGGATTTGGTCCATGCCTGGGCGTATAATTTGGTATTGTCTCTGGAAGATTGAAAGAAGAATTCTTTATGTTGGTAGGCCATGCTGTTTGGCTCCATCTAGGTTAGGGGCGGCATCCCTCGTAGTCGGACCGAAGCTATAGACAAGTAAACGTCGGGTCAAGTAATTATTCCAAAACGGAAGAAAGAGGATGTTCTAGGACGAAAATCGGACCCTTCTTTCCTTCAAAGCTCGAAGACTTTCACATTTTCGTTGCCGATTCCTTTTCCCCTCACCAATCTGTCGCTTTACGTGCTTCTTGTAGAAGCCGACATGCATTTGAAACATAAACACAGTGGAGAGAATTGGATGTCTCAACCGACCTCGGAAAAAAGCCTGCTTCGATATTTCGGATTAGGCGAACTCGCTAGCCATGGAGGAAACGCGATCCTCGCCTTTTGGATGATCATGGGAATGGCTTTCTTTCTATTCGCGGACCAAAACCTGATCGCTCCGAACCTCAGAAATATAGCAGGCTCTTTCGGGATCACCGACCAAAGAGAGATCGATTGGAAATTGGGAGGATTGATCCCGATTTGTTTTTTCGTTCTAGGAGGATTGGTTTCGGTTTATATGGGATATCTTACGCAAAGATTTCCTAGAAAACCTTTGGTCATCGGAACAGTATTATTGGGGGAGATCCCTTGCCTTCTTTCCGGATTCGCGAGAACCTACGACGAATTCCTAATTCTTAGAACTCTGACCGGTTTCGGTTTGGGGGGAAGTTTCCCACTTCTATTCTCACTCGTTGGAGACTATTTCTCGGACAAGTCTAGATCTACCGCAGCAGGTTATCTTTCTCTTTCTATGGGACTCGGAGTTGGACTCGGACAAATGGTCGGAGGTACTTTAGGCACTGCAGACCCGATCAACGGCTGGAGAGAGAGTTTTATCTATATGGCCGCCCCTTCTTTCCTATTCATGCTTGTTTATGGATTATTCTGTAAGGAACCGGTTAGAGGTGGAAAGGAAAAGGAACTGACAAATATCTCCACGGATGTTAATTCAGAGTCCGTTCGTTTAACATGGAAAGATATTCGCACGATTTTCGCAACCAAGAGTAATATTGGTATTTTCCTTCAAGGGATCCCGGGGTGCGTGCCTTGGGGGGTATTTTTCGTATTCTTGAACGATTATTACGAATTCCAATATGGAATGCCGAAAGATTCAGCCTCAGCCATGGTAATCTTTGCTGCAGTTGGGATCTTTATCGGAACCTTTTTCGGCGGGATTGTCGGCCAAAAAATATACGATACGAACAAGACATTATTACCTATTTTTTGCGGAAGTATGATCTTGATCGGAATCCTTCCTACCGTTTATTTATTGCATGCAGGGAGTGTGGCAGGAAGTTCTGCATTCATTTTTATTAATATACTTACAGGTATTATTATTTCTGTAACAGGACCGAACGTAAGAGCATTGATCATGAACGTCAATCCTCCCAAAAGCAGATCTTCTATGTTCGCATTATACAATCTGACGGATAATCTTGGAAACGGATTGGGGCCTGCAATGGCAGCATTGATTCTCACAATATTGCCGGACAGGACACAAGCATTCACGATCGCGATCCTTTTCTGGATACCTTGCGGACTGGCTTGGCTTTATATCCTGAAAAATTTCAAACAAGATGAACAAAAGATGCATGAAGAACTGGCTGCCGAAGCTAACAGGATTAAAAGGACAGCTTAATTGGAAGAACAAAACGCCGAGTTATATTTATTTGATATAGAAGGGACAACTACGCCGATAGAATTCGTGCATAAGGTTTTATTCCCTTACTCGGTCCAAAACTTTAAACCATTCTTCTCTGAAACCTCGGCGGAAAAAAGTTTCGCCGAGGAGCTCATCCTCGCATCCAAAAACGAAAGCGAATATACGGAAGAAGTTTCCGATTCCCCTGAATCACTTACTAAATTTTGCAAATACCTAGTATCCAAAGATCGTAAATTAGGAATTTTGAAAGAGATCCAAGGTAGGATCTGGAAGAAAGGATACGAATCCGGAGAATTGAAAAGTACGATATTCTCAGACGTCCCTCCTTTTTTAGAAAGAATCAGAAAATCGGGCAAACGTGCCGCAGTATATTCTTCAGGAAGTGTAGAAGCGCAGGTACTGATCTATAAATATTGCGAGGCAGGAGACCTAACTGTATATTTCGAAGGTTATTTCGATACTGCAATAGGTGGGAAAAAAGAATCCTCAAGTTATACGAAGATAGCTGAAAAACTTTCTTTGTCCCCGAGGTCCATCGTATTCTTCACGGATATAAAAGAAGAAGCGGATGCGGCATCCGAAGCGGGAGTTCGACCCATTTTACTTTCTCGTCCAGGAAACCACCCTCAGGCGGAACACAGTTATCAGGTAATCCAGGACTTTAGCAAGATCTTGGCCTAACGAACCGCGACAGCGATGCGGAGACCTTTAGTCCTGGCTTTGCCGGGATGAGCGCGAATGCGCGAAGTCGTAGCAGCGCGGTCCGAGCCTCGCGAGGAGTCGCCCCAGAGCTTAAAATTTCTATTGCCATACTCCAATCCGGCCGAAAATAAAACTATGGCCCTAACCCGACCTATAATCGTACTATTGCTCTGCGCTTTTTCTTCTTCGATCTCCTCCAAAGAATTCGTATACGCATTCCGAGATGTTGGAATGCCTAAAAACTCTGGAAAAGACGGAATGCCTAGAAAAGAAAAAATGGTCTTAGTCGGGGAGACCATTATGTTCGATAAAGTTAAACCGATCGAATATGAAGGGAAATACAAAAGTTTCGAATTAGGATATGATACCAGACCGGATATAGTCACAGTAAAAGTGCATTATGATCCGGGCATCCGTCCTGGACAGATACTCTATTTAATCGAAAAAGATTTCGACCATGTAACGTTTAAAGACGGAAGTATCGTGGGGCAAATAGAAGTTAAATCCATCTTTCAGACCGCATTTACCGGAAAACAATTAAGAGGTGTCGGATATTTAGGAATGGCAAAGGAGAAGGTCCTAACCGTAGCCTATCCGGTCTCCTCCGAACTCAGCGGACCTGCATTAGTAGAACGTAAAACCGGGGATTATCATTTTACAAGAGATGAAATCCCGGAAGCAATCCAATCCTTCCGAAAGGCAATTCGTTTAGATCCGATGTCCCCCGTACCACATTACAGATTAGGAATGTTATATTTGAGCGAAGCCGGAATGGATTCTAAAGAACCGGTATGTTCCGGCATTCTTCCAATGAGTGCAGGAGCGGAGTTTTCTTCGGCTTGGAAAAAAAGATCTAGATTCGATTCCGACCAAGACCTGATCCGATTTTCAAGAGAATACGTTTCTTTTTTAAACTGCAAAGCGGACCAGGCTCCCAGCTTTCCAAAAAATAGTTCCGTTCCGGAGGAATTAGAAAGAGCGCAAGAAGTTGCGAGAGAAGGATTTCGACTTTCAAAAACGGATTATGAACTTTTAATCCGAAGTGCGGAAACTTATTATAAATTATATATTTCTTACTCGTCCGGAAAAAGACCAAAAGGAAGTGTCACACCGGAAGAAGAGCCTAAGCTCAGAAATCGCCAAGAAAAATCCTGGGAAATCGCTCAAAAACTTTTAAAAGAAGCAAGCCTGGATAACATTACTGACTACAGACTTCATAGATTGACTTCTCTCTTATACGGAAAGAGATATATGGAACTTTCCGGTGGAGCAAAGTCCACAACGATCAGCGAAGAAGCGAATTTTCTGAGAACGAAAGCCATCGAGTCTATTCAGGCATATAAACTACATAGGCCTAAGACTGTCCCAGGAGATAAGGATCTTCTAATATTAGAAAAAGATCTTGGACTTTAGGACCGAGTTTCTGCTCTTAAAGCGTGATGTTGGAACTCCAACATGGCAGAAGACTCCCCCACCCTAATTTTTGGGTCGGGGGGAGTGGCCCGTGGGAGCACTACCTCGCTATATCATAAATTCCTAATTATTACAACCGATTTTTTACGCAAAATTCGTGTTGGAATTCCAACATCGAGATTCAAATCTTAATCCTCTATCTTCAACTTTCCATTCTGGATACTTTCCTCAATCGCTCGGAAAGTATCTCCGTATTTTCCAACAATATTCCAGACCACAAAACCGTCACTATCGCTGTCCACGCTTGCTTCGATTTGGGCTTTAATATAATCCTTCAAAGACTTGCCGGAAGGACCAAGACTCATTCCAAAACCCTGGATCCATCCGACTACTTTTGTAGTAGATAAGGATCTTTTTCTAGTATTCTTCAAACCATCATAAACGGTTTGGTAGGGATTCGCAATACGAGCAGGTTGGCCGTAAAAATGAGAAGGATATAACATAGGATAGATTACGTCCACAAGTTGAGCGAAGTTTTCTACCTTCTGCCCGATCTGATCGTCGCGGTTAAAAGGAATCCTACCAAAAATATCCGCACCCAAATATGGAAGTTTCTCACATTGGTTGGCTTCTCCTCGTATGCGATTTACAATCTCGTTGATATTATTATATTTTTCCTTCAAAGAAAGATCGATATCGGTAACATCCGCATAACGTATATAATCTAATTGTACTTCCGGAAATCCTGAAAGGCAGGCCTTTCTCACGTATCCCAAAATAGAATTCAGCCTTTCCGGACTAGGATATTTAGTCTTAAGTCCACCGTCGAAATTTACGAGCCTTCCCACCGGATAAAAACCCAATTCTTTAATACGAGAGATCTCTTCCGGAGAAGGAGTTTTAGGTTGAAGATCAATCACTAAAACATTTACTCCATAGTCGGATGCATCCTTTAATAAGGACTCCCATTCATTCTTGCGGGACTTATCCGAAACCAAAGAATTATTCACATAAAGTCCACGATAGAATTTAGGGCGATCCGCATAAGCACCCTTGTTCGTAGATCTTGCAAAAAACTTTTTAAGTTTCTCTTTCGGAGCTTCCTTTTCGCTTTCCACCGGAGTGTTTCTGGAAGAAAGTCGTATCTCACCTTTCTTCTCCTTTTCTTTGGAAATAGATTGGGGTTTGGTTTTAATATCCGTAGTGGATTCTAAAACAGGAGTTTCTTTCCTTTTCGAATTATCAGGATAAGGGATAGTGAACTCTGCACAGACCGGAAAAGCGGTAAGAACTAAGATTGGAAAAAGTGAAAACGGTTTGCGCACAAATTTACTCCGGATCTATATTATAGTATCGAACCGGAGACCTCGGTACTTGTCCTCTTTGTAGGACTTCCAACAAAAAACGGGAGAAGAAAATGAAACTCGGCTACGCCTATGACGATACATTCTTATTGCATGACACCGGGACATTCCACCCAGAGTCCCCTCAAAGATTGGAATCCATACTCAATCGACTTCATAAGACTTCTTATTTTAAGGACTTGAATTGGATCAAACCGAACAAGCTACCTTTAGAACTAATCGAATCCGTACATAATCACAGACATAGAGAAAGATTTTCAGTCATCCAAGGTAAAAAAGGAAGTTTCGATGGAGACACACCATATTCCGAATCCAGTTTTGATGCGGCACTCTTGGCAGCAGGAAGCGGAGTAGACCTGGTGAATAAGATCAGATCTAATGAAATAGAATCAGGAATCGCACTTGTCAGACCACCAGGACATCACGCGGAAACGGGAAGATCCATGGGGTTTTGTTTATTGAATAATATAGCGATCACTGCAGGTTATTTACTTACACAAGGAGTAGAAAAAGTTTATATACTGGATTGGGATGTGCATCACGGAAACGGAACACAGGAAATATTTTACGATTCGGACAAAGTATTCTTCACCTCGCTTCACCAATATCCTTATTATCCTGGAACAGGCTCAGTCCATGAAAGAGGAGAAGGAAAAGGACAAAACTATACATTAAACATCCCGTTAGCTATGGGCTCAGGAGATAAAGAATATCTGCATTATTTCCAGGAAGTAGTGGCCCCTTCCATCTTGGAATTTCAACCAGAGTATGTATTGATCTCCGCCGGTTTCGACGGACATAAAAGAGATCCATTAGCAGGTATGAATCTAAGCACAAACGCATTCGCAGAATTCACAAGATTAGTATTGTCCGCAACAAAACAGATCGGTGCCAAAACCGTTTCCTTCTTAGAAGGAGGGTATGACCTGGATGCCTTGGCCGAAAGTGTGGAAGCACATATCGCCGTCCTTGCCGGTTAACGACCTATATTTCTTTTTATTTCCGATCAAAATTTCCGACAAAAAAATGCTACTTCGCACTCACTTGGGCCGATATGAAAACCATGCAGGAACTTTCCTCAAATACCGACCTGGCCCTGCGATTCAGAAACTACGTGATCCTACTGGACCGCCTGATGAGAGAGGTGGAAGAGGAACTCCAACAAAACCAATCCGTCCGAAACGAATGGTCCGAATGGCATTCCAATTGGAAAAACGCCTGGCTCTCTCCCACTGGTAACTCCCCCTCTTCCAATCTAAAAGAAAGATTTTCAGTCAAAAGAAGACTCGGTTAATTTTCAGGACGGCTCCTCGCGAAGCTCGACTACCCTTCGGGTATTTCATTCCCTAGGGGTCTCGATATGTGGGAACTCCTACATACGTCCAAATCGGGCCCCGCCCGATTTGGGTGGGGGCCGGAGCGAAGCGGTGGAGAAAAACGGACATTTTCACAAAACCCAGGTTTTGACAAACTGATTTATTTCCATCAAACCTGTAGGAGCTCCAACAAAACCATTGCCTTAAATCGCTTGCTAGAACGATAAAACCCATATTGAACTGCCGAAAAATAGGTTGAAATTATGTCTCTTAAGCTGTTCTATCGACTGAGAGGATTAGAATGGGGAGACGTACGCAGACAAAACTTTTCATTTTAGTTCTACTCTTAGGAATTCTCACGCAATCCGGATGGTCCGAACCCCTTCCTAATTTCGGGCTAAAAGAAAAAGAAGCCAAGACATTCTTTAAGCGAGGTCTCGCCTATTATAATAAGGGAGAATTCGCTGCGGCCAGAGAGAATTTCATTCGAGCGCTTTCCATCAAACCAGATTTTGTTCATCCTAAATTCTTTCTTTCGGAAGCATATTATCTTAGCGGAGACTGGCAGGAAAGTCTTTCCGAATTGGAACAATTAGAATCTTCTAATAAACTCGACCTGATCAGTAAGAATCGTTTAGACGCATTAAGATACAGACTAGGCGGTGGGAATAGAAAAGATAATTTAGAATATTATAAATCTATTTTCGGAGATGATCTGAGAAGGTTTCGCTTCAGAAATCCGGCCGACCTAGCAGTCGACGAAGAAGGATATCTTTACGTAGTAAGTTTCGATACAGCCAATGTGGTTAAATTCGACGCCAATGGTTTCCCAATCGAAAATTTCAAAGGCTCATTTGGAAGAAACTTGGAAGGACCGGTTGGTATAAGCATTCGAGGCAAATCTATCTTCGTTGCAGATTATGCAGGAGATAAAATTTACGAGTTCGATACCAGAGGCACTTACGTAAATCGTTTCGGCTCTACCGGAAAAGATCCCGGCAATTTTCACGGGCCGGCAGGGCTTTATTTTACGAAAGAAGGATTCCTTTATGTTTCGGATATGGGAAATAATAGAGTCCAAAAACTTTCTAGAACTGGAGAACCTCTCCAAGAAATCGGAGTCGGAATCCTAAAACAACCTGCAGGGATTAAAGTAAACAATCGTGGCGAAATTTTCGTAGCAGATCGAGGAAACAAGAGGCTCGTTGTTTTTGATCACGAGGGAAACTTTTTGAAAGAGATAAATAATCCTTCTTTCAAAAGACCTAGAAATCTTTCGATCAAAGATAACAAAGTAGTAGTCGCAGACGAAACCGCCGGTCTTTTTATTTACGATTCTATTTCTAAAACATGGTCAGGTTTCGACAATTTTAAAGATTCAAAAAATACGGTTCGAAATTTCGACCAAGCATTCTCAGTAGCTTTCGATTATACCGGCTCCATGTTTGTTGCAGATTTTAACAGACATAGAATCGAATCCTTTTCTCCTAAAGGGCAACTTTCTTCTAATTTGGATCTGATCGTAGAAAGGACTATCAGTTCAGATTATCCGGATATTTCCTTAGTTCTTCATGCAAAGGATAGGCATGGGGTTCCCGTTAAAGCAATCCCTCGCGATTCTTTTCGTATCTATGAGATGGACAATCTTTCTCCTTTGATCGGATTGACCGATATGAAAAAATATAATAATAGAGTAAGCGTTTCCATTATTGCCGAAAATTCCCAGATCGTATCGGATTCATACGCGACTATCGAAAAGGCAATTCGTCCGTTTCTATCTGAGATTAGAACAGAAGATAAGATCCAACTTTTACGTTCCGGAAGAGATACTCAAACCGCCTACCCTTTCGGAAAGAGTATGTATGATATCTTAAAAGCGTTACGCTCCTTTTCCCCGGAAGAAGAATCCCAAATTGGAAAGTCTCTTCAAAAAGGGATTACAGATTTGTTGGATAGCTTAGGTCCAAGGGCAATTATCGCGATCGTTTCTGGAAAAGATTCCAAAGCAGCATTCACTCAATTTTCTCCGACAAAAATCATCCGTTTCGCCGTATCTCACGATATTCCGATCTACTTCTTATGCTTAGGAGAAAACGGAGAATCGGTTTCCGTATATAAAGAAATCGCGGAAAAAACGGGGGGAAAGTTTTTAACTATCCCTTCCGGAGGAACGGAGAAGAATCTAAGAAGCTGGATAGATTCCAAAAAAGATAGAAGGTATCTTCTATCTTTCAAAAGCAGAATTAATCCAGATGGAATGGATGTCTATGTCCCCGTGGTCGTAGAGGCTATTTTCAGAAATTCTAATGGAAAAGCGGAGACCGGATTTTTTACACCATGATATTCGGATCTAAAGTTTCAAAAACAGCTCTGAACTTAAAATTTCTTTTCAGGAATTTTGCATTTCTTTTTATTTTCTCTCTATCCGCCTCTCTTTCATCCAAACAAACTATAGATTGGATCAAAGAAGGAGAAGGTGCGTTAGCCTCCAGAAATTACCCTGCAGCTTATGATTCCTTTCGAGAAGCTGTAAATTTAAATCCGCTTTCCGTTCGCTCCAGATTGGGGCTAGCAGATGCAGCATTAAAACTTCATAAAGAAAAGGAAGCATTACAATCCCTAGATAAAGTCCTCGAGTTAGAACCCAAAAACAAAAAGGCAGTCCGTGAAAAAGCGATTACACTCGCAAAATTTGGGCGTTATGAAGAAGCATTTTTGATCTTAAAACCGTTTTTGGAAGAAGATAAATACGACTCAGAACTATTTCCAATCTATATCGAAGTACAGCTTGCTTCCGGCAAAACTCAAAAAGCAAGTTTTGAATTTCACTCCGCTTACTCTAGAATTCCTAAGAATAAAGAAGTAAAAACCTTAGAGGCGAAGGTAGAAGCATTCGATGGTAACTTTACAAAAGCTGCATCTCTTAGGAACCAATTAGAGGCAGAAGCCTCCGACGACCCGACCGTCTTCTTAGAATCCGGAAAATTTTTATTAATCTGGGCAGAAAAATCCCAAGGAGGTAAACGTGATTCTAAAATCGCAGAAGCCGCTGAAAAATTCGAAAGATCCGTTTCCCTACATCCTAACGAAGAAGAAGCACTCAAACTTTTAGCAAAAACCAGGATCTATTTCGGAAGATACCAAGAAGCTGAAGAATATCTAAATCGGTTATTAGCTTTATTTCCGAATTCCACAGAGTATCTATATTTACGTTCTTATTCGAGACTAAAAAAAGATCCCGCTTCCAAAGAAGCCAAAACCGATTTAGAAAAATTGATCTCCCTGGATGATTTAGATCCGATCGCAAGAAACCGCTCGGAATTGTATGCATTAGAAAACCTACCGGAAGGAAATTCATTAAGAAGAACCTTAGGGGAATATAGACTCCAAAGATACCGGGCTAATAAAAATGCATTCTTATATGATTTAGCCTGGTATCACCTGATCCGAGCGAAGGAACTTCTTCCAAACCGCCCTGAAATCTTAGTATTAACATTAGAAGAATATAAAAGAAGAGGACTTTTCCCGAGCTACTTCAATCTGCTTCTACTTTTAAGAGATAAGTTCCCAGACAATAAAAAATACGGTTATTCTGTGGAGAATAACTTAGAAGGTTTTAAAACTTCTTTAAGTTATCGAGAAGGTCTAGTTAAGATCGGAGAGTTTGGAATCCAAGAAGATTACGGCCGAACACCTCCTGAGGTCTTAGTATTCGATCCGGACGGAGAAGACTTTTTCGCGAAACATACGGACCTTCCCGCTTTAGCAGGAAAAGTTCTTCGCCATTTCTTAAATTCCGATCCACGAATCCGTAATATTGATCTAGACAATATCAGAAAATCCGAAAGTATAGAATCGGAACCTTATTCCGGAGCCGTACATAAAACGGAAAAAAATTATTCTTCTATCAAGAACTCCAAGGGAGAAAATGTTCGTTTCGTAGTTAGCGGAAAAATTTCCTTCCAAGACGACAATTTACGCATTGAGTGGAGTCTTAGAGACCATAAGGAAGAGAAAATTTTAGGTAAATTTAGGATCTATGCTAAAGGTAGAGATGCTCTTGCAGAAGCCACTCTAAGAGCAAGAGATAAGATCTTGGCCTTAATTCCTGCGAGTGGAAGGGTTCATAGAGTAAAAGAAGATTCACTTATAGTAAATGCAGGGATTATAGATGGGCTCAAAAAAGGGACAACTGTTTACTTCTTTAACTCGGCGACTCTACTTGGAGAAGGTACAGTAACAGAAGCGGATCTTTATACAGCGAAAGTAGTTCCCAAAAACCAAGATGCTGTCTTAAGAAATATTGCAGTAGGAAATAAAGCTTACTGGAAAAAGACGGATAATCCCCCTTCTAACTAAGTATATTTCAATTTTTTAATATTATAGGGACCTTCTTGATATTTATTTGCCGTTCCGAATTCGATTGCAAGGCTTCCGAATTATTCGAATTTCATGCCGGGCCAGACGGTTTTTCCTCTTTGGTAGGTTCTTCCAAAAAAGCGAATATTATTTCCCCGCCCTCATCCTTGGAACCCGGCTCAAAAGCAGTCGTAAAAGTAACTATTTTTCCAGGAATTTCTTTCCATTGGGTTGCCCTGCATACTGAATTAGATCCAGGAAAACGTTTTGTTGATATCCAAGAATCTGGGCCGTTTTCGAAATTTAAACATGAACATGTTTTTATCTCAGCCGGCACACAATCTTCGATTTTAGAAGACAGGATTACTTGTATTCCTCCTTGGTATGCGAACCATTTTTTGTTTGAATTCCTCCTTGAAAATATCATGAAAAACGAATTTCAAGCTAGGCATAAAATTACAGCAAGGCAGATCGGCTGTAATTACAGGACTGTAATCTGTGGGAGAGTAAAAGGGCCCCCACCCTGAGTTTGGGTGGGGGGTGGGCTTGTGGGAAAGCTAAATCCGTAATATATGAAAACACGATTTCCTTCAAGTAAAGTTATATTAGAAAAACATGTAGGAGCTCCTACAAAGTCATCGAATAATAATTCTTGTATTTAGTATTATCTGTGATATTGCGTATCTCGTCTCTACGTAGCGGGGTACCACCGCACCGGCCCCCACCCAAAGAGGGCGGGGACTCCCCTACCTCAACAAAGGCCTTGTACAATCGTGAAACCCTTCATTTAGAATCCGCCAGGGATGCGAAGGGCGTTAGTCCCGCGCGAATTAAATTTAGACCTTTGCTCACTTTCTCTGGATCGTTCGCGAGGGACGAGGGCGAATGCACGAGCCCGCAGCAGCCCGGTCCTTGCTTTGCAAGGAGGCGGCAAAAATCGCTTGCTTATTAATAACGATTTATCATTATTGAAATAATGGGTTTGTTCGTAAAAAGGCGTAAAAGCGGGCTTAGGTCCTTCTTTACTTTGGTCGCGTTTTGCGGCGGACTTTTACTGACTAGCGCCCACTCTCATATTGATATATCCGAAAAGGGAATATTCTCTAAACATTCTGTAAAAATTTCTTCGGAATCATGTTTTGTTTGTATCCACACTCAAATTAATTCGGGTGCAAACTTCGTTCAAGGTATAAGACTTGAGCGACCTGTTTTAGAACATAATGAATTTATAATTTTTGATTTTATTCCTTTCCAAGGTTCGCGACCCGGAACCTTGAGAGGACGAGCCCCTCCTCAGTTCTCCTAATCTACCTACATTTACTGTTTTAGGCGATCCTTCTTCTCGGACCGCTTTGGCTTTTATTTTGTATATGAAGAACCCGACCTAAAGAGGTCTGGAGTTTAGGAAGAATGAAAAGTATTTTATATAAATTTAAATTATTACCCGTTTTTATTGGCCTATTTTTGCCATTCTCGGATGTTTTTTCCCTAGATGTAAACGTAAGGGGGACTGTTAAAGATTCAGAAGGGCGTCCTATTTCAGGCGCTAAACTATTTCTTACGGAGAACAAGTTCGTTTCTAGATCCGGGAAAGATGGCGGCTTCGAGTTTCAGCATATTTCTCCGGGGAATTACACATTAGTTATTTCATCTCCGAACTATGAATTAAAAACGGAAAGATTCGAGGTAAAAGATTTAGACAAGGTTTTGGATATTGTTCTAAAACCTTCACTTTTAGAAGGTGTGGCAATCAATGTCACTGCTAAGACTGTCGCTTCCGATTTTTTATCCACTCCACAGCCTACTACAGTTCTGGAAGGCCGACAATTACAAAGACTGAGAGGGCAGAACGTCATGTCCGCTCTGGAAAATACTCCAGGAACTGCCACCTTAACTACCGGTGCAGGTACTTCTAAACCGGTGATCCGAGGCTTAACCGGCCAAAGAGTTTTGGTTATGACAGATGGAGTAAGACAAGAAGAACAGCAGTTCGGAGATGATCATACAGTCGATCTAGATGCGTTTAACGTTGATAAGATGGAAATTGTGAGAGGTCCTGGATCGGTTCTTTATGGTTCGGATGCTTTAGGCGGTGTGATTAACGTGATTCGGTCGAAGGCTCCTACCGCAAAGGATGGCGCTCCTCTTTTGGGTGGAACGATTTCTACAAATAGTTTTTCTAATAATAAACAGGATGCCGGCGCGATTTCGTTATTTGGTTATCATAAAGAAACCAATTTCGGCTATAGAGTGCAAACAGATACCAGAAAGGCAGGCAGGATCACCACTCCGAATGGGACTCTTCCTAATACAGGTTTTCATGAAAGAAACGTAAATGCTTCTTTAGGAACGGATGGTTCTTGGGGAAATTTTTATGTCGATTCCTTCCAGAGATACCAAGAACAGGACCTGTACGATAACCCGAATGAGTCCCCAGGTGCAACTGCATACCAAACAGTACTTCACCAGAAGACCCACATGCATGCGTTCTTCATTCTTCCTTTTGTGAATGTGGAATTAGATGCGGCGTACCAGAGAAACAATCGTCGAGAAATTGAAGATAAAAATAAATACATGCCCATCAAGGATACCTTGTTAGATCCTTCAGTCGATTCTTTCACTAAGGCCACTTCTGTTTACCAAGTGAATAAATATGATTATAAGCAGGGCTTAAATCTTTCCTTAGATACTACTACAGCTGATGCAAAAATGCATCACAAAGAATGGAAAGGCTTGAAAGGAACTGTTGGTATTTCCGGCATGCAACAACGAAGTAACACTATCGGAACTGAACCTTTGATCCCAGGCTATGGTTTAAGCAATATCGGAATTTTCCTATTTGAAGAATGGAAATTGGGAAACTTCAGTTTTTCTGCAGGAGCTCGAACTGATAAAAGAAGTATGGATATCAGGGCAAATGCAGACCTGGGAAATTTGGAACAGACGCGAAACTTTTCCGCAAGCACTGGAACTTTAGGAACTGTTTGGAGATTTGCGAAAGATTTTTCTTTGGCTCTAAATGCGGGCAGAGGTTTTAGAGCACCGACTCCTTTCGAGCTATTTGCCAACGGAGTCCATGAAGGAAGCGGTAGATTTGAGATCGGTAAAGATAGTTTAAGGCCGGAAACTTCTTTAAACTACGATGCGTCCGTTCGTTTTGCTAATGATAAGTTTCAAGCAGAGCTTAGTGTTTTTAGAAATAAAATAGATAATTATATTTATTCCGTAAGCGCGGGGGCTATCGATTCCGACTCGGGCTTGCCTGTCTATAGATACAGACAAGATGCGGCGAAGTTAGAAGGTGGAGAATTCAGCTTCCAAGCTCAGGCAACTTCTTGGTTGGTATTCACAGGTGGTATAGATATTCTAAGTGCCACTATCCAAAAGAACATTCCTCCGGAAATTCTTCTGAACCCTGGAAGCACTGATCCTAATTCAGTATATTCTGATATTAGAAATAAGTATCTTCCGAGGATGACTCCTAACCGTGCTCGTTTAGGTCTTAGATTTACTACAGATAAACTTTTTGGAATTTCTAAACCTTATTTTTCAGTGAACGGCACTTTTGTTCAGTCCCAGTATAAGGTAGATAAATTGGAAACTCCAACCCAAGGTTATAATTTATACGACCTTGGTTTCGGCGGAGAAATTCCCGCTTTAACGAACGGAACCGAATCGGCAACCTTCGATATAGCTATTCTTAACATTTTTGATAAAGAATACGTGAATCACCTAAGTCGTTATAAAGAATACGCCTTGAATCCCGGCACCAATATCACTTTCAAAACGACAATCCCATTTACTTTAATTTCCGAATGAGGAATTTTTATGAATTTTAAATGCTTCATACTTTATGTTTTTGCAATATTGCTACTTGTTTCTTGCTCCTCCGATCCACAGACAGAAAAAGAGAAGGAAGATTATCAAAATCAATCTTTGATTTCTGCAGCCTTGAACAGAAATCAGAGATCCGATTGTGTATATTGTTCCGACACAAGGGCTTTTGAAGGGAATTGTTCCTGTTATAAACAGATTCCAGTTTTTTCTTGTGCAGGCATTCCTACCGGTAAAGGAAAATCGAATTCTTATAAGATTTCTTGTGATGAATTGGTGGAATTAGGCACTTGGACTCAAACTTCTTCTAATTCCTATTCCTGTAGTTATCTGACCTGCCCTCCGGAGGCGTATAGGGCAGCGTTTACGGAAGAAGGGAAATAAACTCAATAAATCGGAAGCCCAGTGCTATAATCAATTGTGGTTTTTTTATAAGAGCTGGCGAGAAGATCAGAGGAGATTAAATAATCAGCGGACCTTCTATTATTCGCAATTGGAATATTATAAAGTACTGCAATCCTTAAAAGAGCCTTAACATCCGGATCATGAGGTTGAGCTGTCAATGGATCCCAGAAGAAGATCACTACATCTATCTCTCCGTCCACGATCTTTGCACCGATCTGCTGATCCCCACCAAGTGGTCCGGATAAAAATCTATGAACCGGTAAATCCGTTCTTTCATGGACGATTTTTCCAGTAGTCCCAGTTGCATACAGATGATGTTTGGAAAGTATCTCTTTATGAAGCTGCACCCATTCCACTAAATCTTCTTTCTTATTATCGTGTGCAATAAGCACGATACGTTTCGTTTTCGGGACTTCGGGGCTTTGCATATTCTGCTCCTAAATCAAATTCATCGGAAGGCTTTCCGAATGAAACCATTTTTATGGTTTATCTCCCGCAGCAGTTTCCCGATCTTAGTTTTAAATGAAACTCGGTAAGCTTTCACGCTTAAGATCTTTGTTCTTATTTACCCTGATTGCCACTTCTTCCCATTTATTTTCCCAAGAAGATCCACATGATCGCCCTAAAAAATTGGAGATCTTAATCCCTGAATCTGCAAAAGAAGGTCCCTGGAGTGATGATCCTAACGAATTTAAGGATATAGACTTCTTAGGAGATTTCTCAGAAGGTAATTCAAAACAAGCCTTAGAAAAAACGGAAGAGTATTTCTCGGCCGCAATGGACGGCTTCAGAAAAGTTTCAGATAGTATCAAATCCAAAAGAGAAAAAGAAGAAGGCAAGGTTCTAGATTCGGAAAGATTCCCTTGGCAAAGAAAAACCAGGTTAGAAAACGCGGAAAGAGTTTGGAATAGAGAACTGACAAGGGCAAGATTGGACTCGATTAAAAATCTTTCTCTCGCAATGAAAAATCTGGACAAGATCGCAAATCCAAATATTAGAAAATCTGAATCTTTTTTAGAACTACAAGCTGGAGTTTATCGGGAATTTATTAAACATCAATACGCTTTGAAAAACTTCAACCAATCAGCGGAGTTTTTAGAAAAGTATATCTCCTTGGATCCTAAGTTTAACGACGAGGCCGAACCCCATCGTATTCTTTCTCACTGTTATGAACGGCTTTATCTTTCTGCGAAGAAGTCCGGCCATCCTGAAGGTATGGATTATTATAAAGACCGAAGAAAGAAACACGGAATCTTATATGCGGAAAAAGCATATGGTAGGAGCTCTTACGAATTCAAAAAAGTTTTAGAATTGTTTGCGAGAGAATAACAGAATAGAAGCCGCGTCACCTTTAGTGAAAGTTCTCAGTTTGATGTAAGAAGGTCCGTGTACGTCGGAATTCCCGTACACATATATTTGTTGGAACTCCAACAAGAGTTAGTGAAAGAAAATTCGGTTGTAAGTTTTGGGAAAATGTGGTAGGGACAGATTTGCTTTCCCACGGGCCACTCCCCCCTCCCAATGCAGGGTGGGGGCGGACTCTAACCCACGTAGGAGTTCCAACACTCTGTTCTAATTATTTTCAGGAAGCCCTAATTCTTTTCTAAGGCGTTTGTTTTCCTCAACCAGCTCCTTGATTTCTTGCTCAGTATATTCGAACAATTTGGTATGAGCCTCGAGGATATTTTTCATTTCGATCTCTTCTATGCTAGAATATTCCAAGGCTCTTTCGGTGGCTTTTTTCAGCTCGAGAGCGTGTTTTAATTCCATAGTCTTGAGATTATCTATGATTTCGGAAACTTTCAATCTTTCGTGAAGCGTAAGAAGCTCTTGGTTCTTAAGTTCGTTCACTCTTTCGATCGCTTTATTAATGTCTTCGTTGTTCTTCTTGATTTTTGCTTCGAACTCAAGGATCGCATGAAGAGCGGCATTCGCCTTATGTGCATCTTTGTATTCTTTGTTAGCGAGTTCGAAAACTCCTTCGAAAAATCCTACATTTGCTAGACAACTATTCCCGATCTCGTTAGCCACCATCTTGAAAAATTCCGTTTGGATTACTCTGTCCAAGATGATCCTTAAGGATCTGGGCTGAACCGGATTTTCTAAAACCTCGGTTTTACCTTTAGGAGAAAGTTTATTGTAAATTTCTTCTGCTTCGGGGGAGGAGATAATAGTAAGTGCAACAAATGGATGAAGTTCAAAACGTTTTAGGAAATCTTCCTTAATTTCTGTCCATTCTTTCAGATTAGTATTCACATAGAATACGTTAATATCCTGGGCATCCAATTCAATCGATCTGTAGTCCTTTAACTGGACCTTACGCAGTTCGATATTGATTCTCGGATGTTTCCATATATGTATGGGGAATTCAGCTCCGGAAGTTATGTGCCAAATATTCGCGGTTTTCAAAGCCGACTCTCCCCCTTACTCGACGCCATAAATAAGACGTCGAAAGCCGATCCCGTCCTTCTAAAAAACGGAAATCAGTATCGATTTTCTCGATTTCTCCATAAGGATAATTTTTTGAGTCCCTCTGTCAATTTTGTTTTTAGGAAAGAAAGGGGTCCTTCTATCCGGGCAAAAACGCGGGCAACGGGGGAAAAGAACTTAGCTAGGATTTGAAAGAAATTTACTACAGCGGGCGGAAAACGCATATCGGTTCGTTTTAACATAACGACCGAACCGATGATCGCAATTGCTATATTTCCACTCCATGGTCCTAACCAAACCGGGAACTTAGAATTTTCGGAAATATTCGATCCGAATGTGAAAAGAGCCCAATATACAATGATCAAAACCACCGCCATTGTAAAACTCATCCCCTTTCCGGAACGTTTTACTACGAGACCTAAAGGTAAGGATACTAAGGAAAAAATAATGCAGGAAACAGGTATCGCAAATCTTCTCTGGATCTCAACATCAAACTGAGAGACTCTTTTTTTAGCCTCTTTTAATAAAGTAGTCAATTGGAGAACAATTGTAACACTCTGAGACTTTTGAGCATCCGAGAGTTTAGGATCACTCATGATATTCGGCAATTCAATTTGTAGCCGCAACACTCTATCTTTTAAATTCTCGGTTCCGTCTGAAGGAATTCCCATCTCTTGTAAAATTTCAAGCCCAGGGATCCTCTCTAATCTTCCTGCTTTAATATTATTTCTGATATCGATCAAGGTCCAAAGAGTGAAGGAACCAGGATCCACATTGATGACTAAACTTTTTTTCTCTTCGGTTTTTGGAATATTATAATCCATTTCCCCTTTTCGAAGATCTCCGACTGAGAACTGCTGTTTAGCTTTATCCCATTCTAAGATCCAAGCATCTTTCAATCGGATTGATTTTTCAAACTCGCCGTCAGGTCCTTTTTTTTCTACCAAGGTTCCTTTTTTAGCAGATATGATTTGTGTAATATAAGATTCGCCTAATTGAACTGGACGATTAGCGGCACCCACAGCCAGAAGAAACGGATCCTGGTTTTGTGGAATAAATACAGTCCATTCACGGATCTGAACTCCGGAAAGTTCTCCCGTTTTTGCGTTCACACCTTCCGTATACATTGCGATCGCTTTTTCGGAGCCTGCATTCTGCACCTGATCTCCGGCAAACTGTCCAGGGGTTAATGCAAGAAGAGGGTTATAAGCCAAAACCCATTTATTGAACTCTGTCATTTTTCGGGTATTGATTGGAGAAAGATAAAAGCACAAGTACGCAACGAGAGCAGCGAGGAATATACCGAACCCTACAAACACCACATAGATCCGAGAGAATCCTATTCCTGCAGAACGTATTGCAGTAATCTCTGAATCACCTGAAAGCCTTCCTGCTGCCATAACACCACTCATCAAACAAGCAAGAGGTGCAGTTGTAGGAAGAATATTCCCCAATAGATAACCGAAATAATCTAGAAGGCGGAAAGGATCCACACCCTTCCCCACAAAAAGCCCGATCATACTTTTGAGTGCGATGGCCATATAAATGCTTGTGAAAAATAAAAGTGCTACTAGGAAAGAAGGAAAAATTTCAGAAAGAATATAGCGGTCCAAGATAGGAAGCCATCTCCAGAACTTCTCTCGATCCGTATGAACAAAAAAACCGGGGGGAAGGTCCGCAACACTATGAACCCTTACGGAACGTAGATCTTTTCCCTCGGCTACTTTTCCGGCAGCTTCCGTTCCGAATCCTGTAGTATCAGTCCGATGTACGGCGGACTTTTTTTTCTTAGGAGAGGAATCGCCTCCCGAAGCACGGGAGATCTTTTTCACTCTATCACCTCTCCTTTAAGAGTGGCACTAGTAGCAAAATTAATCTTTACCGAGACAGTTTTTCCGATCAACGAATCGACATGAACATTCTCCGGTAATTTGAAAACAGTCATTCTTCCGCAAGGAGTACGACCACAAGCTTCTTTAGAAGATTTTTTAGAAGCGCCTTCTACTAAGATCGGGAAAGTTTTTCCGATCCTCAATTTATTCTGCTCGAGAGAAATCGAAGTTTGAAGATCCACTAACTTAGTGAGACGCTCTCCTTTTACTTCTTCAGGTACATCATCCGGATATCTTTTTTGAGCGATGGTACCTTCTCTCTCGGAATACTTAAACATGAATGCCATATCGAAGCCAACTTTGCGGACCATGTCCAATGTATCTTCGAATTGTTCTTCTGTTTCTCCGGGAAAACCTACAATAATATCCGTTGTAAGTCCAACATTCGGGACGACTGTTTTAATCTGACCCACTACTTCCAAAAATTCCTCTTTGGAATAAGTTCTTTTCATATTCTCCAATACATCCGTATTCCCGGACTGCAGTGGAAGATGAATATTCGGACAGAATCTTGGATTCTCCGCCATAAGTTCCAAAAGATGCATCGGAAAATCCTTAGGGTGAGGAGAAGTAAAACGAATTCTTTCTATATCAGTTTCTTCTAATAGAAGGCGAACAAGTCCTGCAAAATCGAAACCTTCTGCCTTATAAGAATTTACATTCTGCCCGAGCAAAGTGAGTTGTTTTACACCTTGGGCAACAAGATCTCGAGTTTCTCTTACGATAGAATGAGGATCTCTACTCCTCTCCCTTCCTCTTGTATAAGGAACCACGCAGAATGTGCAAAAATTATTGCAACCTCTCATGATGGTGACGAATGCTTGGATACCGTTTACAACTCTAGGCTCGATCTCATCGTAAGTTTCAATCTTAGAAAGACGGGTTAAAGAAACAGGCTGTTTATCCGAGCGAATGGTTTGAATCAGTTCAGGAAGGGTTCTATAATTATCAGGACCAACCACTAAGTCCAAAGGTAATTCCTGGTGAAATAGATCGTCCCCCAAGTTTTGGGCCATACAACCAAGGACTCCAATAACCAGGTCAGGATTTCTTTTTTTTAGATATCCAAGACTTTGGAGCCTACCGTAAATTTTTGCATGTGCATTTTCACGGATCGCACATGTATTTAAGAAGATAACGTCAGAAAGTTCCGGGTCCGAAACCGTCTCGAACTGAGCGCCCTGCATCAAACTGGACACGATACCCGAATCGTATTCGTTCATCTGGCAGCCATAGGTCTCTATATAAACCTTACCGGCCTTTTTTTCTACTTCTAGAACGCTCATAGGTCCAGTTTTGGAAAAGTAAAGAGCCTGTCAACCCGCTCGAAACCTTAAAAAAAAGTTTCCTTTCCTGCCGGGATCGGATCATAATCTGAATTCTCTTAAGACGAATCAAATGAACCGATCGGGAACAGGACTCAGCCGTAAAGCAGACTATTATGTATTATTCGGCATTTCCAGGGACGCTTCTCCACAAGCAGTGGAAGAGGCCTTTCATCGATATGTACAAGATCTAAAAGAACATTCCTGGGTCCCTTGGAAGGATATAGAATTAAGAGAAGGCGCAGAGGCTTATTATCATCTATCAGATCCTGCCAGACGAAAACGTTACGATTCGTCCTTAGATTATGAATTGGTACTTCCCGACCCCGAAGGAGTTCCGGAGGAATTCGAAAGATATTTCGAGCTCCAAAAAATTTCCACTCCTAAGGAATACGAGAGGTTATACAAACAATTCCTAATGTTAAAATACGAAAGGGAAGATAAACTCTGGATCTTCAGAGCTACGGTATATTTTATACTGGGCTGTTTTTCTACATTGGTACTTTCTTCTCTCGTTTTTGTAGTATTTCAGAAAAACGGCTGGCTCTCTACAAGCGCCGACCTTTTCTATCGTAGATGGGGACTCTTATTTTCCTGCACGTTTATGGGGACGGCATACACGCTATTCCGAATATTCTATCTGGAAAGAGTAATCACACTAAGAGAGAAAAAAAGAGAAGTAGAGCAGAATGAAGAAGTCTCGGACCTCGGACCCTAAAGCCTTAACGGAAGACGAAATACAATATTATTATACACTTCTTCAAGAAGAAGTCACAGAATACAACTGTGGAAGTTTGTGCGCTCCTTCCAACGGAGGAATCCCTGTGTGCTGCCAAGCGGACAATGCATTGCCGGCTTTATATAAAGCGGAATATGAAATGTTATCTAAAAGAACGGATCTATGGAAAGCATATGTTCCGATGACTCGGGAAGAAAAAAAAGATTTCGCAGTATACGATCATAGGAAAATTACATTTTGTGAATGCAAGGGAGTGGCTCATTGCGAAAGAGAAAACCGCTCCATTAGTTGCAGGACTTTTCCATTAGAACCTTATTTGGACACAAGAGGAGTTTTGGTGGGATTAGTATTCATGCAAGAATTCCAAACCAAATGTCCTCTAACTTCCAGAGCGAAAGATGTAAGACAAGAATTCATAGATAATCATTTTCTATTTTGGGAAAAACTTCTATTTAGAGTTGAATCGGAATACGAAGTTTACACTGATTCTAGCAAGGCTTATCGAAGAAAGCGCAAACGTACGGGTGTAGAATTTCCTATTTTATATCCGAGCCATTTAAAAGGAAAAGAATATCTGAAACAGTATATTTGATTTGGCCGGCAATGTTGGAATTCCAACAAGGATTACTGGTAGGAAATTTTATTGTAAGTTTTAGGAAAATATGGTAGTGCGGAATGTGCTCTCCCACGGGCCACTCCCCCCGATCCCAATGCAGGGTGGGGGCGAACTCCATCATACGTTGGAATTCCAACATCCGACTTTAATATTCAAACAAAAATCTAAAAGTGAAAAGTTCATATCCCAAGATCTGGACCTCTAACGGATTCGGACCTTTTTGAAAACAAGATTCCGGAAACGCTGCCAAAACCTTTTTGGTTTCTTCTTCATATGAATTTTTAGATTTCAATTTTGTAGCGGATGAAGAAGGTTTCGAATTTTCGAATTTGTATTTTGTGATCTGATTTTTGCCGTCCCTTCCTCCACCCTTTTCTACCGGGAAAAAATAATATGTATAAGGAAATTCTATCTTATCCTTTCCTTCACACTCTCCTAAACGGATCCCAATCTCTCCCAAAATGTCTACAGGACGATATATTGTATTGGAACGTATATCTACCAAAAACACACGTTTCCCTTTCGGATCCCAACCAAGATCCGGTTCCAAAATACTCTCTTTAGATTTAGATGCGGTGGTATTATTATTAGGGTCTTCTAATATTTTTTTTAAAATTTCACCCCGAACTTCCCAAGCGCGAACATCGTAAGCAACTCTCTCTCGTTCCGGATGTTCTGCTCTTCCCTCTTTCTTATCCCAGGAACTCTCAGGCAAATATTTACGCTCTAAAGTGGTTTTACAGGAGGCTGTGAATAAAATAAGAAAGAAAAAAAGTGCAGCTCGCATTTTTTAAAGACTCCGCGGCTTTGTGCCTCTGTGTGATAAAATTCTATGTCTCAATTAATCTTCGTGACTCTTATTTAGAGACCTTAATAGAAATGATCTCTCTGACCGCTTTTTCCATTTCGGATTTTACTTCAGGAGTTTTTTCTATTACATAAGCATCAAATAAAGCAGGCAAACATTCAGGGTCCCCAATGATCCGAACAGTGTCGACGGCTTGTAAGCGAAGAGGAAGATATTCTTTTTTATTATTGGAGGCAAATGAAATCAATGCCGGAACTGAAGTTTTGTCCTTCAACTCTCCCAAAGCTTTCAAGAGAGATAGTTTGACTTCGTTTACTTTTTCTTTTTCAAAGATACGTTTGAGTTCGTTAGTTCCAGGATTAAATCCTAGTTTCCCCATCACTTCCGCAGCGCGAGATCGAAGCCCCGGATCCTTATCCATGTCCAAAACGGTTAATAATCCCTGTCCACCTCCGTGGGCTCCAAGATCCAAAAGTAGATCGATCAATCTGGCCTTAAGTCCGGGAACAGTTTCTTTTGCAAGTTGTTCTGAAACCGATTTAGCACCTTGTTTATCGCTCAGATAAAACAATGCCTCGGTGCAGATCTTTCTCAGATCCGGATTCGGTTCAGTAATCCCCTTATAAAAAAGAGAAATATACTGCCTGCTTTTCCTGTTTTTCAGGATCTCTAAACCATGAAGGCGAACATCCTCATCCGGGTCAGAAGCAGCCATACGCGGAATATTTCCGCGATTATCAGGTATATTATTCTTATTTAATACTGTAAAAAATCTCCTACGAAGTGCAGGAATATCGTCTGTCGCGAATTTGTTAATTAAATTTTGAACCCTTTCGTCTTTGATCCATATTGCCGACTCTAAAAAATATTCTCTATATACAGGATTATTAGAAACCGCAAGATCCAAAACATGAGGCATTGCACGGTCATCTTTGATCCCTTGCACATATCTATAAGAAGATTGTCTTACTTCAAAATCCGTATGAATAAGACCTGCGATCACTGCATAGATAAGTCGTTTTTCTTTTTTTCGGTCTGCAAGTTCTAGGATCCTGGTCTGGATATCCGTGCTTCGAGTAGTTTTAAAAACAGTGTCGAGTTCATTTGCCCACGTTGGAGCAAGAGAATCCAAGTCCTCTAACTCGGAAAAAAGCGCCAAGGAGGCGAAAATGCTATCTTCTCTCGCATCAGGTTCTGAAATAATTTTGGGAAGTTCTTTAAGCAGATCCAAACGATTCTTGGACTTGATTTCGGAAATTGCTCTGGCTTGAGATCTTCCTTTGGAAAGAACGGATTCCTTAAATGGATCCTTTTGTTCTTCGGCAAAAATATTTCCGCCGAAATATACAGTGAAGAATAGAACCAGACAAAAGAATGGAATTCTTTTCAGAAAAGACCGTCCCTCTTGGAGGAATCCTCCAATGCGGCCGTCGCGGCCCGCTTATTATCGTAAGCTTCCGTATTGGACGGATCTAAGTCTATTGCATTTTGGAAGGAACGGACTGCCTTTTTATATTCTCCGTTCTTATAAAATGCGACGCCCAGATAATTATAAGCAGTGGATGCCGTCTTTGGTTTTATTTCCGACTTTACGATAGCTGTTAATTCCTCTATCGCTTTTTCTCGATCCAAAACAGAATTGGAATCCAGTAAAATTTTAGAAAGGACTAAGCGACCTTCATAATCTTCCGGATCCATATGAGCGGAACGATAAGCTTCGTCCTTTGCTCTATTTTTCATATCCGGGTCTTTTGATTTATTATAAAGAAGTGCCAATTTTTTATGAGCTTGTTTGATCTCGTTTGAATTTCTGGATCTATTCAACACTTGTAGTAGGATTTTTTCAGCGCTGGAAGATTCTCCTGTGCCCATATATGCTTCTGCAAGTTTTAAGGCGACCTTATAGTAGTCTTCTTTCTGTTTGAAGAGTATTGAGTATTCTTCTATAGCTTCTCTATAAAATTTGTTTTCCAAATAATAATCCCCTAAGGCTTCCTTAGGCTTGATATCATCCGGATCTAAATAAGATGACTTACGGAAATTTTCGATTGCTTGGGTGCCGTTACCTGTGTGTTTATAAACAAGACCTAAATTATAGTAAGCTTTTGCATTTTTAGGATTTAGATCCAGGACCCGATTTAGATAGGTTATCGCTTCTCCATATCTTTCCATTTGATCCAAGACTACGCCTAAATTTAATAATGCAGTTTCGGTAAAACTATCGCCTGGAGTGGAGTCCACGATCCTTCTGTAAGTTTCTTCCGCGGCGAGAAGGTCACCTCTATTATAATATGTTTCCGCTAGTTGGAATAATAGATCCAAATTATTCGGATTATACTTTAGGCCTTTTTGGAGAGCATTGATGGATTGCTCTCCCTGGTTCAATTGTTCGAAACCTTCTGCGATGGAACGGAATAATTCAGGATCGTTTGAACCTGCTTGATTGGCAAGTTCCAGATATTTTACGGATTCTTCTAATTTACCGTTCTTCTTCAAAACGATAGAAAGATTATACAATGCCTTTGCATCATTCGGGGTAAGAGTTGCCGCTTCTCTAAAATAATGTTCTGCCGAAACATAATCTCCCCTATTATAGGAAATATTTCCCAAATAAGAACTGGAAAGAGCGGCGAGTTTTCCGCCACGTGCCCTCATCACCACAAGTTTGAAATGTTCTTCTGCTTGTGGGATTTCTCCTTTTTTAAAATAACTTAATGCAAGGTTATATGTTAGATAAGGATCATCCGGAGAAGAAGAAAGTCCCTGTTTATACGCATCTATCGCTGCATCAGGATCATTAATCTCATTAAAAAGATTTCCCGCCATGAGAGCGATCCTCGGATCGTTAGGCGCAATCTCTCTTGCTTTTAAAGCAGTATTTCTAGCGGCGGAATGTTGACCGCTATGAGCATATGCTAAAGTTAGATTATAATAAGCGTATACATTTCTTCCGTCAGCAGCGATCGCCTTTTGCAAGGAATCAATCGCCTGTGGATATCTTCCGTCTTCGTCATAAATCACTCCGAGAACAGTTAAAGCCAGGGACTTCTCCTGGTCTGTCACCGGGCCTGTTAAAAATTCAGTACAATAATCGAATGCTGGTTTAGCATGATTCTGTTTGTATAAGTTTATACATTTGGTCAGTAGAGGATTACTCGTACCATCAGGAAGATAAGGCCTTTGTAATTCTTTTGCCAGACTTCCTTTCGGCATAATCGGTGATTTGCCGTCAGCGACCGTATTTGTACCAAAACCAGGTTTACCTTCTCTGAAAAAGGAATACCAAATCGCAAGAGCAATCAAAAGAAGAAGGGAGGCAGCTAAGGCTCCCCAAGCAAATGCAGTCGGATTATAATGACGCTTAGGACGAAACTCTTCCGGCTCGTCCCCGTAATAGTAGGAAGGTTTAGGTTCTTCCGTCTCCAGGAAGATTCGGTTCTTGCGGATCGGGTTTTCCATGTCGGTTCGTCTCGTACTGAAGGATGGAATCCAAGATCCCGTTTATAAAAGGGACCGAATTCTCGCTTTCAAATTCCTTAGTCAACTCGACGGCTTCGTCGATGGTGACCCTTGGCGGAATTTCCTTGGAATGCAATATCCCATAAATGGACAAACGTAGAATACATTTGTTCACCGGGGAAATTCTAGCAAAATCCCAATTCCTCGAGTATTTCTTGATGAGAGTATCGATTGATTCCGCGTTTTTCACAACACCATTTATGATAGAAACGGCAAAATCCCTTTCTTCCGTTTCTATCTTTTTGTCATACCAACGGAACTTTAGGACCTCCGATAAGGCGGGATCCACCAGTTCTAACTGGTATAATGCCATTAATGCGATCTCTCTGGACTTCCTTCTGGAAGAAGACATAGATTAGAGAAGTTTCAGTAGATTTGTCATTTCCACCGCAGTCAGAGCCGCCTCGTAGCCCTTATTACCTGCCTTGGTACCGGCTCTTTCGATGGCTTGCTCGATTGTATCAGTAGTCAAAACTCCGAAAATCACAGGCACGGAATGTTGCACTCCGATAGATCCTACTTTTGCAGATTCTCCGGCGACAAAATCAAAATGAGCGGTAGCGCCTCGGATCACTGCTCCGAGACAAATGATAGAATCGTATTTTTTACTTTGAGCGGCTTTGGAAACCACGATCGGAAGTTCGTAAGCTCCCGGGATCCGGACCACGGTGATATCTTTATCTTCTACTCCAGTTGCATGGAGTCCGTCTATAGAACCTTTCAAAAGGCTTTCGACTATGAATTCGTTAAAACGGGAGACAACGATACAATGTTTTTGTCCCTTTCCGTCCAGCTTGGCTTTCAATTCTTGAGGCATCTGTTTCCTGGTTGCTTCTTATATCGAGAAAACACAAGTTACCCTGAGTGGCAACCGGAAAAGAAGCTTCTAAATCCAAATTCTGCATATTCCTGATCCTGTTGGGAGTCCAGGTTTTCGCCCTTTCTTCCTGTGAGACCATCCGATCTTTTTGGAAACCTAAAGATGCATTTATAAAAAGTTTAGATCTACCCGATTGGGTCCTAGAATCTTCCATCAAGCTACGAATATTCAACGATTCCCCCAATGTGATCAATCCGGAAGACGCAATGCCGGAAGATGATATCGCTTCTTATGCAAATCAACTCAGAGTATTACTCGCAGTTTCACCGGCTGCTATGAGAGATATATATGAGATGGCGGGATGTTTGGATGGAAGCGATCTCGTCAAAGTCCGCGGAAACAAAATGACGGATAGTGGAGAAGATATCTGGTTCGGAGCGTGCAAGAGTGGAACTCAAGATGCAATCGTGTTCAGAGTATTAGAAATGGGAAACAACCAACTCTATTATTTATACGAAGAAGAACTGATCAAAACCTGGGACGAATCCAAGAAGAATGCAAAAACAAATCCTGATAAGTCTATGAGGCTCGCTACAAAGATCATAGAGCATGAACCAGCTCATCCAGGTGCCAGAAGATTATTGGGAAGTTTGTATTTAAAGAATGGTTATTGTCCTGGAGCAGTCCGCAATTACAGGATCTATCTTCGAATCCTTCCCCACTCGCCAGAAAAAACCAAAATAGATTCTCTGCTTAGAAAAAGCTGCGGAGATACGTTGTTCCCTAAAAAGCCGGAGCCAAAAGAGTTTTCGGATGAATTACCTACGTTAGAAGAATCTGCGCCTTAATCCTTCACTCTCAGCACAAGAGTGATCTTACCGTCTGCTTTTTCCACTACTTCAAAACCTTCTTCCCTAAGAGTTTTTTTGATCCGATAAAAACCAAGGTTCACGACTTTAGGGGGGTCGGATTTGCGGGAAGGAGAAGGGAAACGATTCGCAGAAGCATCCATCACTATTTAGTTTCGGCTCCACGAAGGTCCATCTTGACCTTGACAGAAAGAAAACCTTTTCCTAAATGAGAAAGAGATGAGGCGAATTCTTGCTCTCGTATTTTTTTTGATCCTATTGGCCTTAGGCTTTTCCGCCTTTTATTTACAGGAATGGTTCGATTCTCCTGGATTCCGATGGGTCATTTCCAAATTCTCCTTTTGGGTTTTTCTATCGGTTCTGATACTTTCTGCCTTAGCAATGCTTCGGATTTTCAGAAGGGCCAAAAAGGCAATACATACCCAAAGACAGGCTCTAGAAAAACATTTAAGCGGAATTTTAGAAGAACTGGTCCAAGACTCCCAGGCGTTAAGCGAATTCCTAAAGATAGATCTTCCGCAAATGGAAGAACGTATCAAGGTCTCCAAGGATAAACTTCCTAAAGAAATCTATTCTTCTTTTACCTCAAATTGGACCAAGATCAGAACGGATGCGGAAGCTGCACTCAGAGATCTGGAAACACTTCCTTTAGAACCGGACTTTGGAGACGAAAAAAACAGAGCGGTTCCAGAATATAAGGATCTTCTAAACAAACATACTAGGGCAAAATCCATTTTAGAAAGAGTCAGATCGGACCTTTCTCTATTAAAAGAAAAACTAACGGAGAGAGGATGTTGAAAACCGTTCTTCTAATACCTATTGCCTGCATCATATCTACTTGTACTTCCCTTCCGGAAACAAACTTTTCTATCACCGAGTTCGCATCTCCTATCCATCCGCTCTCTCAATTATTACCTAAGGATAAAAGTACAGCTTCCCTTTCTGTTCTTCGCAAAAAAACAAAAGTGAGCGGAATATTACTCCATCATACCAAAGGACTTTCCACAGAAGACTATATTACAAAAAGTGCAAATTCTGGATGGTTAGTACATTATATCGTAGATAAAAAAGGCAAAATTTACGGGGTAGAAGATCCCGGGACTTCTCTCCTCAAGGCTGCGCCAAAGACAGATACAAGTATGATCCATATCTCTTGGGAAGGAGATAAGGAAGATATACTCAAACGTCCTGCTCAGAAAAAATCTTTGCTCTATACGATCGCCAAAACCTCTCAAGAATTCGGGATACCGGTTACAAACTTCGATGTGGGCTCGCGCTCCGGAATATTCACACATAGTCAGGCCAAAAAGAAATTCGGCGGCTTCTTAAACGGAAGTGATTGCGGAAATGAAAATGTTCTAAAGGCGCTTTTGGAAGAACTCAAAGGTTCCTATTTTTCCGAAATGGAATGGAAAGATAGATATGGGGAATGGGTGCTCCGGAAAGAAAAACCGTTTGTAGGACAAAATGGAGAGATCAAAGAACCTAGTTACGATAAAGGAAGAGGTGTAACTCCTACTCCCAAAGCAGACCTGGAGAATATCGAAAAAACGGCAGAAGGACTTCTTCCGGAAGAAAAAAGACTCAAATACAATTACAGAGGTGCAATCACTGCAGATTGTGTCGTATTACATTTTACCGCAATCAACGATTACGAAGGAACTCTAAGAGTATTAGAAAAACGGAATTTAGCGGCCACGTTCCTTGCAGATAAAGACGGAAAAATTTATCAACTGCTGGATTCTCCCCTGCATATGGCTGCGGCCGCCACAGGTACAAATCGGAATTGTTTCCAAATTGAGATCGTCGGTAAGGATACAGAGATGTTACTTGCAAATCCTGCTCAGATCACCGCGGTTTCTAAACTTGTTTATGAGCTTTGCCAAAAATACCAAATTCCTTTGAATAATGAAAGGATAGAATCCTTGAAAGGTGTATTCTCCCATACTCAGGCTAAGAAAAAATGGGGAGGATCCATCTTTTTGGATGCCCAGGACTTCGATCCAGGCGAACCATATATGAAAAAAATAATAGAGACCTTAGGCGGGACCTATTATCCGGAAAAAGATTGGTACGATAGAAATGGAGAAGAATGGATACTTCTCTTTACCGATTTTCAGCCTTGATCGGGCGATTTTTTACAGATATTCGATCTGAATCACCAAGTTCCACCATACCACCCAGTCCTTTTCCTAAAGGAGGAACCCCTGTACGGGCAGTATGCATTTTTTGTTTTTCAGGAACATCTGACTTCTTCTGACGAAGTTGTGTAGGAGTTTTTCCTGTTACCTTTCGAAATGCATCGTTAAAAGAAGATTTAGAATTAAATCCTACAAAATAACAGATAGAAAGAATGTCCTGATCCAGTTTTTCTTCCAGAAGTTTGACCGCTTCTTCTATTCTAAAACCGTTGATATAATTATGAAATCCGGTTTGCAGATGTTCATTCAAAAATTCTGTCAACTGATACGGTTTAATTCCCAGATCTTCCGACAGAGAATGAAGGGTCAGCTCCGGATCCCGATACAATTTATCTTCTCTCATCAATTCTTGGATCCTGAGCTCCAACAAATTCAGATCCAAACCGATCAGAAGCGATTTTTCATACTTCTTTTTTCTTACTTCTCTAGTCAAAGGAGCAAAAAAGTCCGGATACCTAGAGGGCGCCAAGAATAGAAGAGTCACAATCCCAGTCACAAGAAGTCCGCCGACCCTGAACAAAACATCCAGGCCGAACATAAATCCGAAAACCAAGGAATACATTGCAAAAACCGTAATGGTCGCCAGAATAAAGATGAATCTTATCTGAGACTTCAACTCCGGAATAGAGATCACGGTTAATAACATTCTGTATCTAAATCCGAAATAGGCAGTCGTAAGTGCGGTTGTTATGAAAAATCCCCAGGAAAGATAATGTTTATATCTGATATTTCTAAAGTCTCCCAGATCGGAAATGATGGAGTCCCAAGGCCTTCCGAAAAAAAATATCTCTCCTAATAAAAAAAGACCAGGCACAAGAAAATGAAGACGAATGTCTCGGTACAAAGTTTGATTCGGGTATATCAAAGAATGTGTATATAGCAAAGATAAGGGCCCGATAGCCGAAAAAGAAGTGAGTAATAAGAAGATTGCATGCGGATAAGTCCTATCAATTTCCAAGACCACATTCGCAACTGTGAATAGTATGATCCCCAACGAAAGAAACAGAAGGGCTCCAATCCTATCTTCTCTGCGTTTTATAGGCGGAATTAACTTTTGGACCACCAATAAAAAGGAAAGGCCACTTCCGAAGTAGAATAGAGGAGTTACCACTTCGGGATTTAACATAGGCGGTATATTAAGAAAATACCAAGGCTTGTCAAGTGTTCTCATTCGAAACAAATCTCAGAACGATTTGAGATCCAATAAAATAAGTGAAAAATTTTTATTTCGAACACTTACATTCTCCGTCTTTTTCAGAAATCTAATTCACTCTATTCTTATATTTTACTTATTTTATAAGTTTTGATTTTTGCACAACTGTTCGAATAATGAAACTCGAACGTTCGAATTCCGTGGCTCGGACGACCCGATTTTTATTATGGAGTATTCTTCTCCGCCAGAACTTGATCCGGTATTGAACAATTCCGGACTAAGGAGCGGAAAAATGGAAATGCAAAGAATACGTGCCGCAAAACGTTATTTGCGGTACGCCTTGTTAGGGATGGCTGTGTTAGCTGCGGGTTGCCCCGTAGGAATTTTTACGGAATTCCCCAACCAGGAAGAAGTATGTAAATTTGATCCGATCCGAGAAGGAATTCGCGCAGTGTCCGCATCTTCTTTCCCGGAGCCGGTATTACAATCAGTGTTGGTGAATGGAAATCTTGTATGGCAAACAGTAACGGATGGGCCGGCGTACCCTACTCCTACTTTCAGCCCTGGCCAAACCATCACACTTAAAGGAACAGGTTTCGGAGCCGGACCAGAAATCGACTTTTCTAAAATTATGATCGGTAATACCAGAATTTTGGAAACCGATCTAAGAATGTTCGAGCAGAGACTGGACATCACCAAACAGGTAAACTTCGAAGTGGACGAACCTTTGGATAGCTGGAGCAAGTATATTCTTGCTTGGACGGATACTCAGATCCAGTTCAAGGTTCCAGAACACACAACCTCAGGGCCTCTAATCATTCAGATCCAAAAAAGGGTCGGATATAACGATTCTCTACTTCATCCGGGACAGCCACATAACGTGATTGATGCGCAAACTCGAAGAGTTACTGACGAAGACTTCAAACATAAATGCGATGTTGTTTCTATCTTAAGCGATGCGAAAGGTACTACACCTTTACAAGTAAATGTGAACAACCCTGGATTCTCTTCCATCATCGCACTTGGTGAGAAAATTTTCTGGTCTTATGATTTCAATATCGGTGTAGCTCACGCGATCAGAAATTTAGATTGGAAGAAAATTTTCGCATACCAAGCAAAAGATCCTGTTACTGGGTACACTGCGGATCCACTTCTCCTGTTCGGAGCTTACCAAACAGTATCAGGCCAAGTTCCTTCTGTGGCGATCGATAATGTATACTTCGATCGTTATCCTCAACCTACTCCAATTCCTGGATACTTAGGTGGAGACCAATTGTTCAAAGGAAATACTAAGAGCAGCGGTTGGGCAGGTTATAGATATGCGGAAGCTTCTCATCCATATACCGGAAAAGGAGAATGGATTGGATTCAACTGCGCTTCTTGCCATGGATACAAAATCACTTATGAAGCTTCTCCAGGCAACACTGTGACTAAAGTAATCCCTGGACTTCCTAACCCTAAGTGGTCTATGAAATGGTCTCTATTAGGAGATTTTAAAGGAATTAAGGAGAATGAACCGGGACCAAGTTTCGATTCTTCTTCCAAAGACGTAGATAAAACAATGTTGATCTACGTTATGCCTCAAGGAGCTGGAGAACATTCTTTGATCCGCATCAAAGGAGAAGGTAGCGAAACAGATAACGATTATGAGTTCTCTCCAATCGCAATTCCAAACGTTACCAACTATATGGGAGTCAGAAGATCTCTTTCTCATACAGAATCCTATGTTGGATTCGAAGGTTCTTATATCCATTCGGAAGAACCTGATGGTGCTACCGGTGCAATGTATGCGAAAGAACTACAAGCTCTTACCGCTTATATGACTAAGTTGGACGGAAACGATAAAGCTCTCAGACAAGTGGGAATATATCGTTGGCTAAAATCCAAAGGTAAACTAATCGCTCAAGCAGGCGCAGATTCCGGAGAAGGTGCTTTCGTCCAAGCTGGATGGGAAAACCAACCTGGTATTACTGCTGCAGTCGCAAGAGGAAAGGCAACCTTCCAAAGAGATTGTGGATCTTGTCATAATGATAAAGTGGGCTTAAACTCTAACGAGAAGATGTTTAAGATAAACGAAGTGGGAAGATTTTTCGCGCCAACCATTTATCAAAAGGCAATACAATCTGTTCGCGCTACTTTCTTAAGAGATATGTATTGGGTACAACATAGAGGTTTATTGAGCGACGGTCACGTTCGTAACTTAGAAGATCTGGTCAATCCTGCTCGATGCACGGAAGGATCCGCTCTATATAACCAGTATTACACTTTACATGCACCTGTGTCTCCTGCCTTAGGCGGACCGGATCATCCGGAACCTTATCCTCCTCAAAACAGAAAGTCAGATGTGTTTAGAGCATTCAAATCTCCTAATAATGATGCCGGAACAAAAAGAAACAGATTCATCGAAAGACATAAATATTTCGTAACAGTTCCTTGGGATCCGGATTGGTACTATTGGGATTACCAGAAGATGAGAAGAGAATACGGTGTTCAAGAGTTGGGAACTTCCCAACCTATCGGAATGCCTGCAGCTCCTCACCCATGGTGTTCTGCCTCTGCAGCTGAGGTAGATGATCTAGTGGAGTATATCCTCACTCTCTAAACTCTCTACGACCCGGGGAGAAAGATCGAATACCAGATCGATCTCTCCGGGTTTTTATTTCGGGGAATATTCCCCGAAATATTCTATTTTCAGAATATACTAAGATTCTACTCCAGCATACTTCTAAGCATCCAAGCAGTTTTTTCGTGGATCTCCAATCTTTGGGTAAGAAGGTCCGTTGTCACCTCGTCCCCTCCCGAGTCTGCAGAAGGAAGGATCGCTCTTGCAGTTCGGATCACTGCTTCATGTCCATCCACAAGATTTTTAAGCATATCTTCTGCTTTAGGAACTCCATCTTCTTCTTTCAAAGAAGTTAAAGAAGAAAATGCTTTGTAGGTTCCGGGCGCCGGATAACCGAGAGAACGAATTCTTTCTGCCACCAAATCCAAAGCATTCCAAAGTTCAGTGTATTGGGTCATGAACATCAAATGTAATGTATTAAATAAAGGTCCGGTAACGTTCCAATGGTAGTTATGAGTTTTTAAATATAAAAAGTACGTATCTGCTAGAAGTTTTTGCAGGCCTTGATTAATGGCTTCCCTATCCTTCTCCGGGATTCCTATATTTGGTTTCATACTTATCTCCTTTTTAGTTTACTCATTTTAGAATCATTCTAAACTTAAATCTTAGACAGTGGCAATCTAATTTCTTTCGGAATAATACTGATTTTTTACGGATTTTGGCGAGAAATAAAAAAGCCGCTGAATCAGCGGCTCTTATAATTTTCAGACTTTTTTAAAAATTTTATTTTTTATATTCTTTAATCGCGGCAAAAACTTCTTCCAGTTCGGAATCAGTCATGTACGGAAATAAAGGAAAATTTAATATAGAATCACAGATCTTTCCGGTTCTATGTTCTTTTCCGAATTTACCTACGATATACGGTTTTGCTCCCGGTTGATCACTCATAGCTCCAGGATAAATAACCGCAGAACCGATCCCTTTTGTTTTTAAAACTTCTTGGATTTTTGGTCTTTCTGCAGGATCAAAAAGAGTTACATTACAATATCCATTTTCTTGAAAGTCTTTTGGAGGATGGATTACATTCACTCCTAAACCTGGAAGAACTTGGTAATATTTTTCAGCTGCTTTTCTGCGAGAAGCAATCCTTGCATCTAAATAAGGAATATTCAAATTTAAGAATGCAGCTTGTAAGGTATCCATTCTGGAATTCCAACCCACATCTCCATAACCGTAATGAGAAGTCCTTCCGTGATTTCCAAGCATTCTGACTTTATTTGCAAGCTCTTCGTCGTTTGTGAAGACTGCCCCACCATCTCCTGCCCCGCCTAAAACTTTTGCTGGATAAAAAGAAGTAGTGGTGATCAATGCGTCTTGGTAGATCGGCTTGCCCTTATACAAAACTCCGAAGGATTGGGCTCCGTCTTCTAATAAGAAAACTCCCTTTTCTTTACAAAGTTTACGGTATTCTTCTAACTTAGAGCTTCCCCAACCGTAAAGGTGAACTATGATCGCAGCCTTTGGTTTTACTTCTTCGAGTGCTTTTTTGAATTCTTCGAAATCCATTTGTAAATCATCTGGATTTGTATCTACCGTTGCAGGATCAGCTCCTACGTTCACTACTGATTCAAACGTTGCCCAGAAGGTAGAATCAGGAACTAATACCTTATCTCCTTTCCCGACTCCTAAGGCTCTTAGTGCTAACTGAAGTGCGTCTGTTCCGTTCGCGCATGCGATTGAATATTTGGTCCCAGCAGTTGTTGCCAGATTTTTTTCTAATAATGCGACTTCTTCTCCTCCGATAAAGGAGGCGTTCTTGCTGAGAGTTTTTACTTTATCTTCCCAAGCATCTAGTAATCCCGGCTCGAATCTTTTAATATCTATGAAAGGTACGCCCATTATGGTCTCCTCCGAACAGGGTCGGAAACGGGTCCTAAAAAGCAAATTATTTTGATCTGCTTAAGGACCGCTATCTCGGGGCGAAATATTGAAGATTTACTTCTTCTTGCGAGGTGCTACCTTCTTTTTTGGAGAAGGTTTAGTCTTCTTCGCAATTGCAACCTGTTCTGTTTTAGATTTTAAAACTCCGTCTATTACCTTTGGCTCGAATAGTATTTTAGCAACTTCTTCGAATTTAGAAACAGGAAAGAATTCCATTCCTTTCTTTACATAGTCAGGTATTTCGTCTAACTGAGGCCTATTGTCCGAAGGAAAAATGATCTTATAAACGCCAATTCTTTTGGCAGCTACAATCTTTTCTCTTAAACCGCCGATAGCTAATACTTCTCCGGTCAGAGTTAATTCTCCAGTCATACCGAATCCAAGTTTGATCCTTTTATCCAATACCAAGGAAAGAATAGCGGTTGCCATCGTAATCCCTGCACTTGGTCCGTCTTTTGGAGTAGCACCATCCGGAACATGAAGATGGATCGTTTTTTCGGTGAACAATTCCTCACTACCTAAGAAATTTTTAATATAACTAAGAGCTATACTGGAGGATTCTTCCATGGATTTTCCGATCATTCCGGTAAGAAGTATTCCTCCTTTTCCTTTTACAAATACCGCCTCTATAAGTAATGTTGCTCCTCCTACAGAAGTCCAAGCAAGTCCCAAAGCGGTTCCTGGAACTGTAGGCTTAGTCATCCTATCATCCGTGTATTTAGGAACTCCTAAAAATTTTTCCACATCCTTTGGTTGGATATGTTTTGGATAAGATTCACCCTTTACGATTTGAAGCGCAAGCTTCCTAGCCAATTTATCCGATTGTTTCTCCAAACCTCTTACGCCGGATTCTCTGGAATAATGGTCGATAAGAGTAACGACCGCTTTTTTATCTATTTGTATTCCGTAAGGTTCTATCCCGTTTTTCTCCAGGACCTTTTTCCAGAGATGTTTATTAAAGATCTGAACCTTCTCATCCGTGATATAACCCGAAAGATTGATCACTTCCATACGATCCAAAAGGATCCTACTAATAGAATCTAATGTGTTCGCTGTCGCAATAAAGAATACGGAAGAAAGATCAAATGGAAGATCCAGATAATGATCTCTGAATGTTTTATTCTGCTCCGGATCCAAAACTTCTAGAAGAGCGGCTGCAGGGTCTCCCTGCATTCCGAGTCCAAGCTTGTCTATTTCATCCAATAGAATCACAGAATCTTTTTCTTTAGTAATTCTTAATGCAGTGATGATCTTACCAGGCATTGCACCGATATAAGTCCTGCGATGTCCTTTGATCTCCGCTTCGTCTCTCATCCCACCCACGGAAAATCTAAAAAATTTTCTGCCCATGGCTTCTGCGATAGACTTTGCGATAGAAGTTTTTCCAACTCCAGGGGGTCCTACCAAAAGAAGAATAGAACCTTTTTCTGTCGGCTTCAACTTCTTCACTGCCAAAAATTCCAGAATCCTTTCTTTCACATCATCCAGTTTATAATGATCTTTATCTAAGGTCTTTCTAGCTTTATCTAAATCAATTTCCCTTGAAGGAGCGGCTTCCCAAGGAAGACTTTCCATAATATCCAAATAGTTTCGGACTACATTATAATCCGCAGTATTCTGATCCGTATAGAAAAACTTATCCATCTCTCTTTCTACTTCTTCTATCACTTCCGGATCGGCAGGAATACCTTTCAGTCTTTCTAAGAATTTTTCGTACTTCTTCTCGTACTTTCCTTCTTTCTGGCCGAGTTCAGCCTGAATGGCTTTCAACTGTTCTCTTAAGAAAAACTGTCTTTGTTGTTTATCAATTTTATCCTGGATATTCTCCTGAATTTCTCTTTGGAGACTAACAAGATCGATTTCCTTTTTCAGGTAGAGTAGAACTTTTTCAATCCTATCCTTTAGATTCACAGATTCTATTACGGATTGATAATCTTCTTTTTCAATATTCAAAATACTGCATACAAAGTCCGCCATCTTACCTGGCTCGTTCACATTCAGCATGGTAAGCTTCATCTCTTCCGTAAAGAGAGGATTATTCTGAGCAAGTTCCCTGGTCATAATAAGAAGAGTTCTCATCATTGCTTTGATCGTATTTTTAGAAGCACCGGGTTCTTCTTCCGGATAGCTCACTTTTGCGATCATCAAAGGTTCTACGGAAGAAAATGATTCCACCTTAAATCTGCGGACAGTATTGATCAGAATATTTACGGCACCATCAGGAAGATTCACCTTCTTCAATATTTTGGCCACCACACCGAAATCGTAAATATTCTCTTCCGTTTTCTTTTCATTCTCCTCATCCTTAAGAAGAACAAGTCCGATGAAAGAATTACCTTTTAAAGCCTCGTCCACGGCCTTTGCAAATTTGCCCCCCGGAACGATCAGAGGAGTGATGATCCCGGGAAATACAGGCCTGGTCTTGATCGGCACCAGAAATAATTCGGGAGGAAGAATGGAATCTACCGGTACGATACTTCCTTCAACATCACCCATATCATCAAAAAGATCCACGTTTCACCTTCGGTTTTAAAAATAATCGGACCGATTCCAGTTTCTGGGTTCGCTCCTAGTACTCAAATCTTTCTTTTTCTTCGACAATGAAAAGAACTTGAATGTTTGGGGATATGCGTCAGTCTAAATGGGAAATATATAAACATTTCGACTGTTTTGTTAGAACGGGGATAATACGAATGCAGGCTAAGAACCTATCTCTTCTTTTTTTGATTCCAATACTTTTTTTCGGATGTAAAAAAGACGAACCGGACAATACGAAAGCTCTCACAGGAGCAGTCTTAGGCGAAGTTCTTTACAATCCTTACGAAAGGATCACCCCACCCGATGCCGATACCATCCTAATCCCGAACACAAATGCCAGCTACCAAACAGGATCCGGTAGGTCGTATTCCCCGAAATGTTTCGGAAATTCCGGAAACACTAAATTTTATTTCTTCCGAAAAACGACCTCGGCTAATAATAAAAAATTGCTGATCAACTTTATGGGAGGAGGAGCTTGTTGGAGTAATTATAACTGCTTCGGAAAAAATACCACGACATTCTTCAATTTCTTAAATGATGTACCGGATCTTTTCATCAAGGTGGCTTTCCAAGGAATTTTGGATGCGGGAAATTCCTCCAATCCATTAAAAGATTATGATGTTCTTTTTATTCCGTATTGTACTGGAGATCTTCATATAGGCTCGAATGATGTGGCCTATGACGATCCTTATGTGTCCTCGGATCCTTCCGTCTATAGCCATAGAGGACATGATAATGTTCTTTCAGTTTTGAAATACGTCCAAACAAACTATACTCAGGTTACGGATGTTGTGGTTGCAGGACAAAGCGCCGGGGGATATGGAGCAATATTAAATTATCCTCATATTCGCCAAGTATTCTCCGAAAGTGCAAGATTTCCAAACATTAACAAAATGAGTTTGGTGGCGGACGCTTCCAACGGTGCGGTAATCGACGGATTTTTCTCGGATATATTAGGCACCCAATGGGGAAGCTCTCCGAATATTCCAGACTGGGTAGTAGGTTCCGATTATCTGAATGGAACTCCGTCTATCAAAGATTATCTGAGTAAAATCACCGCCGCATATCCAGACGATGTGGTTGGACAGTACACTGCTGCATTCGATTCTACCCAAAGATGGTTCTTTAATGTGATGGGGATTATAAAATCAAACAATCCTTCTTATTCGGATTCCAGTTCTTATTTCGGGCCGGGAGATGCTCGAGATGTAGCGGATCTTCCGAAGAATGGTCTTAATACTCCTTCCAATTGTAACTGGGCGATCAACGCAAATAATTCCATGATCGGTACAACAGGTCCTAACTATTATTATTATAGAGCTCCAGGAGATATTCATACAATCACTACAAGCGATACAATGTATGGACTTGTTAGTAACGGAGTGAACTTTAATACCTGGCTAAAATCCATCGTATCGAATGTAGGAACTCCAACAAAGGTGAATTGTTCTGACGGGACGAGCGATCATCCTTGCACGGATAAAAATTTCGGGTCAAATTCATTGAACGATAGCCTAGGAAGAGCCACTTCCCAGGACTCATTCGACGCTGATAAAGATCTGTATGAGACCTGCTTCGGTCCTTGACATTCTACAAACTAGGGATAAAGTATTGTCGATATCGCCCGTCTGACGGGGCGGTATTAGGCTTTTATGACAATCCGACTGTTAACGATCTTCCTAATATTTTCTCAAATATACTGCACCAAAGATAAAGACGATAGTCAGGAACTTCTTACTACCACACTCATTGTAGATTTGGTCACAAGCCCATTTACCAGGATCACTCCGGAGCCTGGGACATTCACCACCCAGGTGGATCACGGAGGCACACCTTACACATATACTGCAATATTTGATCCGAAATGTAGCGGTACGGAAGGAAATGTGAACTTCTATTTTTTCAGAAAGACAGTGGCTGCGAATAATAAAAAACTTCTGATCAATTTTATGGGAGGAGGAGCTTGTTGGGATAATGCAAACTGTTTTGGAAGTAATACAGTCACTTATTTTAACCAGTTGAATACGGTGCCGGATTTTGCATTAGATCTTTTATTCAAAGGAGTTATAGACCAGACTGTAGCCGAGAATCCATTCAAAGATTATGATATTATATTTGTACCATATTGTTCGGGAGATCTACACGTAGGAAGTAAGGACAAAACGTATGCGAGCGGAACGATCAAACACCACGGTTATGATAATGTAATTTCCGTTCTTAAATTTGTCCAAAATTCTTACTCTCAACTGGACAGAGTTTTTGTGACTGGCCAAAGTGCGGGCGGATACGGAGCTATATTAAATTATCCGATTATTCGAGAAACTGTAACCACAATAGATTCAGGTGCAAAAGTAAGAATGTTATCCGACGCTTCCAATGCGGTGGTACCGACTGGAACTTATACAATTGGCCCTGCCTTTTTCCCATTGCTCGAAAGTTCTTGGGGAGTAGAAACAAATGGGATCGGAAGCGGGACTAGTTTTTCTAATTCCAATCTTCCTATTTGGGTAAATGGGATCACCGCAAATTATACGACTACCGGTTCTCCTTCTATTAACGACTTTTTCAAAAAGGTCGCCGCTGAATATCCATTGGATGTGCTAGGACAATACACGGCATTATTCGATGGAAACCAAAGATTTTTTTACCATGTGATGGGGCAGATCAATAAGATTAATAATTCTTCTATTGCCTATTCAACTGCAACCACTCCGGATCCGTACCAAGCGGGAAAATCATATTCTATCATTTATGGAGATAGCGACGGAAGTTCAGTGCCCGACGGAAATTCTTCCAGTTCTAAAGATTATACAACTTGTGATTGGTCCCAGCAGGCAGTTTCTAAAATGAAGGATGCAAGTTCCATGACCAATTATAGATACTATATAGGTCCGGGAGATATTCATACTATCACCACATATAATGACATGTATTCTTTAAAAAGTGGTGGAGTCAAATTTTCCACTTGGTTAAACACTTTAGCAAATGGAGCAAGTCCTCCAGCAAACGTCCAATGTAATGATTCTTCCGGATCCTGTGTGAATACGAATCTATTCGATAGCACGATTAATGAAAATTTTGGAAAGGCAACCTCCGACGAATCCTACTCCACAAGTCCAAAGCAAGACATGTATACTACCTGCGGAGGAGCAGCAGGCATAGGCCTGTAAAATATTAGAGGGAAGAAATCCCTTCTTTAAAATTAACCCCGGATTGATTTAGAATTTCCTCATATAGATCTTTAGTTTCCTGATCAAAACAAACAAAGATCAACTTTCTGGGAAATTGGTCCTTATGATCCAAGATAGTTCTGATCGCTATTGGAGCTGCCAATTCTTTTGGATACGCATAGATCCCTGTGCTAATACTTGGAAGAGCAATCGACTCGAATGCACGGTCCGAAGACAATTTCAGAATATTCCTATAACAAGCTTCTAATAAAGAAGCCTCCTGATAATCTCCGCCTTTCCAAACTGGGCCCACCGCATGGATCACATACTTGGCAGGGAGTTGCCCTCCAGAAGTAAGAACACATTGACCAGTAGGAAGGCCGTTCGGATATTTTTTGATCTTCAATATCCTACATTCTTCCATGATCTTCGGTCCACCCACTCTATGAATGGCTCCATCCACTCCGCCTCCTCCCGATAGGGAAGAATTGGCAGCATTTACTACCACATCGGCCTGAATGGATGTAATATCACCTTTCCAAACAAAAATTTCCATCGCAATTTAAATGACCCAAAAATAGATCCCTTGCAAGGAAAATTCCATTTTATTTTTATAATTCGTTTAATAATGAGAAGGACCTATAGCCATTGTTTGGCGGAAAAAAGAATAAAATCCAAGGGAAGTTTAGAATAAAATAATGGTTATTTTATAAAAGGAGAAGGGAAGAAGTTGTTATGGAAAGAGAAATGAATGTGAGTACGGGCGGCATGAGATATTAGAAGTTGTTATAGATAGTTTTGATTTGTTTGAATGTTACGGCGGTTTTGCGAAAGTTCGGAGATGCATTTGGATTTGAGTGCATGGGCGAAAGTTCGGAGAGGCGGCAGCATCCACGCGCATGGGCGCAAACTCGCACATCCACCCAAATTGTCAGGCTTATGCGTTAATTCGCCCATCCGCCCGCGCCGCGCAGTAACTCTATCTCACTTGACAACCACTGCATCCGCCCACCGGCAATCGTTTCACCAATCCAACTCTCTCTTCTAAAGTGTTGCCAAACGTTTCAAAACTAATACAGTGAGTTGGAGCTCCTACAAATTTACAGAGTTCGGATTAGAGGGATCGGTTATGGAAAAAGACTTTTGGTTAAGTAAATGGAAAGATAATAATATAGCCTTCCACGAACGAGAAACAAACCCTCTCCTACTCGAATATTTCAAAGAACTTTCTTTGGCAAAAGATAGCCGCATCTTTATTCCATTATGTGGAAAAACTTTGGACATAGCTTGGCTTCTTTCTAATGGATATAAAATCGCCGGTGCAGAACTTGCAGAGCTGGCAATCCAACAATTATTTCAAGAATTAGGAGTTGAGCCTAAAATTTCTCCTATTGGAAAACTCAATCGATATAGTGCAGAAAGTATAGATATTTTTGTGGGAGATATATTCGATTTATCTAAAGATATTCTAGGTCCTGTGGATGGGGTTTATGATAGAGCAGCCTTAGTCGCACTTCCCCAAGAAACTAGACTTCTCTATTCGGCACATTTAGTTCGGATCACGAATAATGCGCCGCAACTTCTAATCACATACGAATATGATCAAACAAAACTCGCCGGCCCTCCTTTCTCTATCTCAAAGGAAGAAGTAAATTTACATTATAAAAATACTTTTACCATAGATAATCTTATGAGTAAAGATATGGCTGATGGACTTAAGGGTCACACGGCTAAAGAGAATGTTTGGAAATTACATTAGGGCAAGAAGATCAAGCTCGCATGAAGATACACGCGAGCATTTAAGAAAGTTTAGTTTTATTGGATTTCCTTTCGTTTAGATTGAGCAATCACAAGAATAATAGGAAGTAATATCTCCGGGGTTAGATAGCCTATCCAAAGTTCGGGAGGTTCAGGCAATCCAACAATTGAAATGGAATACACCCTTCCGAGCGCTGCTATAAAAATTCCCAAAGCGATCAAATAGACCAAGTTTCTTTGGATACGAATAGTATAAGCGGCCCAAAAACAAATCAATCCCATAGATAAATAGATCCCCGCCATGAACCTATGTATATTATCCAACCTAGCGCTGACTGTAGGTTCTCCTAAATACATCTGTAAACTTCCGCCAAAAATTGCAATGGCGGAGGCTAAAAACAGACAGACTTGGACGACACGAGTACCGATCGACATGGCTTGATTTGTTTGCATGATTCTCCCTTTCGGATCGAGGTCCGACCCGAAAGTGTTAAATCCCTTTCAACAATAGGTCAATCGTTTTAGAAAGTACCGCTCTTATATCATCCTTGGCGTCTTCATCCGGAAGGACCTTATGATTCCAAATTTTCAACCCGAATCTGATGAAAAAATTATCTAAAAACTCCGTTTCGATATGAGTCTTCATCGTGGTTCTGGCAGAATCTCTGTCCCATCTCAATACGATGCTGGTCCCTTTTCCGTTATTCGCCTTTACTAAAGTTTCAGTGAACTCATAAATAATGGACTGAAGATTTCCCGGAATGAATATATTGATGGCCCAAGAAGGAGCAAAATATCCGAAAGCACCACTTACATCGAATTCTTCTATCTTAGTAATTTTTAAGTTCAAAATCCCGGAAGTTGCGGTATTAGAGAATCTACCAAGCAATTGAACGTCGTTGTTCTCGAGAACCAAACCGTAAAGGTTTGCTTCTAAACTTGCTTTTACTACGAAAGGAAATTCAGAAAGAGAACTAAGTGTGAACGCTTCCTGAGGATAAAAATTCCCTTTTGTATCGTAAGGGATCACCTTGCCGTTCAGAGTAAAAAACTTAAAACGGATTTCTCTAGTTTTGGATTCGATCGCAAATTCCGCCAGGGATCTTCCGGAAACATTCGTAATTCTTAATTTAATAAAACCCAAATATTTAATATCGTCCAGATAATCGCCTAGATCCGGATAATCTCTCATCAGGGTTTGTTCTATATTTCCTTCAAACGTGAAAGCGGTCACTCCTGGAAGTTTGCCGTCTTGTTGGACCTTCAACAAAGAATCCAAACCGAAATAATAACCCATGAACTTTGCAAGTGCGGGGAACGATTCCGTAAAATCGTTGATTGCCTTTCTTGCATCCGGGTCCTTAATTTTTTTGAAAGAAGTAGTCTCAGGTGCATTGATAGATTTCAGATTATTTGCATCTAAAAAATGTAATCCTGAATCCATCGCACTCAATCCATGTTTATGAGTGAATGGTCCAAGATGAGTGAGAACGTCCAAATTCCCGGAGTAGGAATTCCCACCATAAGTAGGATTCGGATTATGTTTTAATGCAAACTCAGCAGTAAAATCCCCGAAACTAGGAATAGGAACATCCTTCATTCGTATAGTTTCTAGACTTACCTTATATCCATCGTTCGCAAATCTTCCACGATAGGTAACATAATGTTGTCCATTTTCATCCTTGTTCATGTATTCAGAATTAAACAGATTTTTTAATTCGAATCTTTCCAAGGAACGATCTAAATATTTATGAAAACCTTCCGCTCTTCCGTCGTATTTGTTCTTGATGATTGCGGTTTTCAAAAATTGGAAGAACTGTCTGGAGATATTTCTTCCATCCGGACCGATAGAGTCAGGTATTTGTTTTAAGGAAAACGCTGCGGATAAGGATAGTACGGATCCGCTGATCGCAAATATAAGGATCAGTGAATGGAGTAGTAGTTTCCCGGATTTTTTTTCTCTTTCTATTCTTTGTCTCAAAAGGCTCATTACCGCCTCTCCCTTTTTATAACGTTTGTATTATATAAAGCCAGGGGCTCGATCTCCGACATTAGCCATTAATCAGATACTGTCAAGTCTATAGCAATCGCTACAACGATTCAAGTCCGGGTAAATCAGATAACTAACAGTTGTTTCACAACAGTAAATTCTATTTCGTATACTCAAATCGATTTTGTCTAGAGAAAGAAAAAGGGACTATCCCCTAGGAAATAAATTCTTCCGTCTGAAATTCAGTCTTCTCATTTAATTGTAAGAAGCGTTCTAATTTGCTCGATTAATGTTCTATTCTGTGATATACTCCCCGCCCGGAGTGTTTTCATGAAATGGTATTTACGACTAAGCTTAAAATCTAAACTTGCGATCCTGTTCTCTTCTGTATTAATTCCTTTTTTAATTATTCTGGCTCTTTCTCTCATTAATTCAGCTTCTAGGATCAACGATATAGAAACCATCCGTAACGATAGATTAATTCCATTAAAACAATTAAAAACGATCTCGGATCATTATGCGATTTCCATCGTGGATTGTGTCCACAAAGTGAGAAGCGGAGCATTCACTTACGAAGAAGGGATCGAAAACCTAGACCGGGCCATGAAGGAGATCAAGTCGGAATGGAATTCGTATCTTGCGACCCATTTGGTAGACGAAGAAACTGTTCTTATTGATAAACTAAAACCTCTCTTTGAAGATGCGGACAAAAGTGTAGAAGAAGCAAGAGCCTTGATGGTTGCAAAAGATAAAGACGGATTAGGAAATTTTGCCGACCATACGATGTATTCCAAAATTGATCCTGTAGCGGGAAATATAGAAAAGTTAATCTCGGTCCAGCTTCTTATCTCCGAAAGAATCTACCAAAGAGCGGAAACTGAGTACACATTTAGCCTTACGATTTTTCTCTCACTTTCCGCACTTACTCTCGCTTATATTCTTTATGCTTCCATAAATTTCTCTATTCGACTCGTAAAAGGTCTGAATCGGGTCAGAGTTTCTATTCGGGATGCAGATTTTAGTAGCCCTATAGAAGTGGAAGAAGACAGTTTAAATCTAGACGAACTTTACCTTCTATCCTTAGTGTTTCGGAATTTTCAGAGTAAAGTAAAGGAGATGCTTTCTTCTATCCTTACTTTTTCGGAATCCATCTTGGTCGCTGCGGAACAACTTTCTAAATCCAGTGAATATCTTTCTGAAAATGCACAAAGCGAATCAGCTTCTGTGGAAGAGATCTCTGCTTCCGTAGAAGAGATCTCCGCAGGTATGGAACAAGTTACTACGAATGCAGAAGGTCAGTACAAACTTATTCTTTCTTTTTCCGGAGAAATGAAAGAGTTAGACACATTAATCACTAAGGTTGGAGATTCGGTTTCCGACTCTTTAGGAAAAATTTCGGATATGTATACTAAAACGGAAGCAGGCAAAAAGACGATGGGTAGCCTTTCCGAAAGTATGATAAAAATTGAATCTAGTTCTGGCGAAATGAGATCAATCACGGCGATCATCCAAGAGATTTCCGAAAAAGTAAACCTTCTCGCATTAAACGCAGCCATAGAGGCGGCAAGAGCAGGAGAACACGGAAAAGGATTCGCGGTAGTCGCAACAGAGATCACAAGATTAGCGGAACAAACGGACCAAAGCACCAAAACGATCGAAAGCCTGATCCGCACTAGCAACCAGGAAATTGAATCAGGCAAAAACTTTGTGGATAGTTGTGTGAAAGTTTATGCAGAACTTCTGGAAGGTCTCTCGTTTATAAAATTTTCTTCGGACAATATAGTATCCACAATGAAAGTCCAACAGGAGAAGAAGGCAACGATCATCACGGCTGTAAACGAAGTGGACTCTAAATCGGAAGAGATCCGAACCTCAGTCAAAGAACAAAAGGTGGCGATTTCGGAGACTGCAAACGCTGTTTCGAATATCTCCGTTACTGTTCAGAATAGTGCTGCGAACTCGGAAGAGATCGCAGGTAGTGCAACGGGACTTTTGAATATCGCAAAAAGTTTAAGAGATACTATGAGCTTCTTAAAAGCTTAAACGTTCTCCGCACCTTCGGCAGGCTTCTTCTCTGTGCGAACCAAATAATAAGTCGGATATTGTAAAAAAATATCCGAGGTAAGCATAAAGAAGAAGATCACGATCAACAAAACTTGTCCAAAAACGGAAACCATCATTTCTTCCGAATTGGAAATAAGAGAAATCAAAAGATCCGGAACAAACATGATCACGAACGGTGTCCAAGCAGCTACGATATAGTCGGAACGTTTGATACTGTTGGGTAATTCCTTCAATCCTTGGATCAAACTAAGTCTGGCAAAAAGTACAGGCAGGACCAAATGTAGAATCAACCCTAATACAAATGCAAATATCAGATAAAATCGAACGAATTCAGAAGGCAGCGGAGTGCTCGGGTCAGTGCTTTGCTTTTTTAAGAATTCTTGTAATTGTGTTCCTAAAAAAGGTTCTATAAATCGAGCTACGATCAAAAAGAAAAGGATCAAGAACAAAGCTAATGTAAGTAAGAATATAAAGTATTTGGAAAATTCCACAGGCTTTTCCGGGTCCATTCCGGATCGAATCACAAATCCGTTCACTACGTACGTTCCAAGTAAGCCCAGGATAATCAAGACTCCACCCAACGCAACCGCACCCCCGGCTTGCATTGCAGGAATTGCACTAAAAACTAATAAAAATAAAACGGATCTAACGAGTACTATGAATCGGATCTGTCCTCTGGAAAGTACGTATTGTAAATATTCTTTGAACATCAGCTATCTATCTGTTAGGATTTAAGAAGCGGATACGATAGCAAGCAAAGTTCGTCTTTGGAATCATTAAGGAGAGATCACAAATCGGATCGGATTTCCTTTTCTGTCCTCCAGATCTTGAAGACTTTCGTTGATATCCTCTAATTTTCTCACGTCAGTAATCGATCTACTAAGATTCAATTTTCCCTGCACATAAAGATCTATCAATTCAGGAATGGCCCTTCTGTCCGAACCATAAGAACCCGCAACCGTGATCTGTTTTTCAATAATGGAGAATGGGATGGAAAACTTTAAAGGATCTCTTCCTATCCCTACAAGCACCATTCTTCCTCCAGGATTCATGGCGCGAAGAGACTCTTCGATATTTGTCATTCTTCCGGAAAAATCCGCGAGAAGGTCCACCCCTCCTTTGGAAATTTCCTTTAAGGTTTTACCCGGATTTTTTACTTCTCTCAAATTTACGATTTCGTCTGCGCCATAAGCGGCGGCGTTTTCAAGAGCTCCCCTGTCCACATCCAAAGCGATCACTTTACCTTTGGTTAATGCTCTCGCGATCACCACTCCATGAATACCGAGTCCGCCACATCCAAAGACTGCGACAGTGTCCCCGTCTTGTATTTTACCTCGGAACTTGATCGCATTATAAGGTGTGGAAACTGCGTCAGCTAAGATTGCACCTTGCTCGAAAGGAACAGAATCAGGTAAAGGGTATAGATAACGCTCTTCTACTATATTATATTCCGCGAAACTACCTTCTCTATCGAAACCGAATACCCCGATCTCTTTGCAAAGATTTTCTCTTCCTGCGAGACAATGAGAACATATACCGCAGCTTGTTCCCGCAGCGATGACTACTCGATCTCCTTTTTTGATACGAGTGACATTTTCTCCCACTTCTTCCACTAATCCGGACGCTTCATGTCCGGGAATCTGAGGATAATGTTTACACTTTAAGGTTCCATGTAATACTAAATGTAGATCCGAACCGCAAATGCCACAAGCTTTGATCCTTACCTTCACTTGGCCTGGACCGATATCCGGGATAGGAACCTCTTTGATGATCAAATTTCTTTTTCCGGATTCTAATACTGCGGCCTTCATCGTGTTCTCCTCGACGTAAGTGAGATTATAAATGGGCAAGAATCGGTCAAGGGATTTGAAGAAGAATTTAGGCCTTCTTATTTATCCGTTCGGGAGCAAAACAAATACGCTGTTCGTTATAGTCCGATCTCGAATTTCGTCCTTGTTCGGGTGCTTTAAGATTTTTCCATGGTAGATAAAAGATAATACATACAGATGACTGCGGAAGACATTTATAAACATATCAAAGCCAGCCAGAATGGACAAGATTGGCATCATAAGAATTGTTTCGGTTGCGGACCGGAAAATAAAAGAGGCTTACATGCCAGCTTTCCTTTTCATGAACCAAGCGGAGAAGTCCGTTTCGATTGGACTATAGAAAAAGATTTTGAAGGCGCTCCAGGTTATGCTCATGGAGGAGCCCTTGCCACTCTATTGGATGAGGCACAAGGAGTTTTATGTTTTCATTTAGGTCATTTTGTGATGACCGATCAGTTGTATATGCGTTATTATAAGGCCTGTCCCTTGGGAGAAGAAATAGAAGTCCGTTGTTGGGTCACTATGGTCAGACGCAGAAGATTGTACACGAAAGGAACGGTACACCTAAAAAAGACAGGCGAACTTCTACTTTCCTCAAAAGCTCGCTGGTACGATATGCCTGACCGAGTCTTTTCCAGAATGTTTCAAGGCACCGCATTTCCTGTGGATACAATTCTGAAAGTTTTAGAAGAGAACCAAAAACGAGGAAAAGAAATCAGGAAACGACTCAAAAAAGAGAAACTGAAATCCGAGTAAGATTATTTTTTGCTCGCATTAATCTGATTCAAGTACGATCCTATGCTCCGTCAATCTTTGCACTCAGGAGTGTAGAATGGAATCTTCTTGGCAGGTCTTTGCGATCGTTTCAGTACTTCTGTTCTTAAAATTACTTTCCACTTCCATCGTTCAGGGTTTGGTCCGGATCAAAACCAAAACATTTCGTTGGAAAGAAGACGCTGAATTTTTCACCAATTCATTTCCGGCAACGGATGATCATACGATAGTCGCCACTGCAAACGGAGTTTTCCGGAACGATTTGGAGAACATTCCGATTTTCTTATTCTTACTGATCGGATACATCCATACTTATAGTTGGCATGAGGGAACTATTATATATTCAGGAATATTTATAGTTTCCCGCATTCTGCATGCGATTTTTTATTTTCTTCATAAACAACCTTGGAGAAATATCGCATACGATCTGGGAATTTTGAGCAAACTCCTTCTGTCCGGACATATCATACATTCCGTATTTTTCGCATAATCACCGGAGTTCTTTGCAAAAATAAAAAGGATTTGTTCCAAAAGTATTCCACTGAGAGTCTAAAAACCATAGTCGACAATGCGGCTCTCAGAAGCCTAACGACTATAATCCAAGTCATATCCGGATTTTTCCGGCCGAATCAAAGGAGAATCATTTGATCGAATTATATACCGCAGGGACGCCTAACGGGAAAAAAGCTTCTATTATGCTGGAAGAATTAGGAATCCCTTATACAGTACATCCAATCGACTTTAGCAAATTAGAACAAAAAGAAGAATGGTATCTAAAAATCAATCCGAACGGCAGAATCCCTGCTATCGTAGACAAGGATAACGGCGACTTTCCTGTTTTCGAATCGGGAGCCATTCTGATCTATCTCGCAGAAAAATATGGAAAATTTTTGTCTAAAGATCCAAAAGAAAGATCAATCGCGATCCAATGGCTCATGTTCCAAATGGGTGGAGTCGGTCCTATGCAAGGCCAGGCAAACCATTTCGTGAAATTTGCTCCTGAAAAAATTCCATACGCAATGAATCGATATGTGGATGAAACAAAACGTTTATATTCCGTTTTAGAAAGACGTTTGAAAGAATCGGAATACCTTGCAGGTAATGAATTGAGTATTGCAGACATCGCTACCTGGCCTTGGGTAAAAGGAAGAACTTATATCGATCTATCCTTGGACGATTATCCAAAACTCAAAGCTTGGGAAGAAAAACTGGGAGCAAGGCCAGCATTCATCAAAGGAAGTGAAGTCCCCAAAAAATCTTAAAGTAGTAAAAGCCGCATCTCCATAGAGAGCGGCTTTTTTAATATTCAAGCGTGTTTGTCTACAGAAGCACCGATCGCAGCAGATACGAATAAGATCTGCACGTAACGAAGACCTATCTGTAAGAAATAATCACTCAGACTCATTCCGCTTAAAGGAAGAAGGATCACAAAATCCAAAATCCAGTTCTCGACGAGCCAAATTGCACCTATAGATAGGAAAGTTTTAAACGCTGGCCTTGGAACTCTTTTAGAAAGAAGAAATAGCAGATAAGAACCTGTTGCAGTTCCGACGAGAAGCATCACGGTCTTGAAGGTAAACATATCCACCAGAAGTTTTCTTTCCGGGGAGAAGAAGCCCATCGCGACTACGAAAGGAACCAACCAAACCAAAAAACCGAAACTAAATACTCGAACCAAAATATTTTTCATTCCGGAACCTATATATGTTTTCTTTCGGGAGTAAATCAATCTTTGAGCGGATAGAAATAAAAAGTTTCGGATTAGGAATCCGTCTAAATTAGAACTTTTTCGGCCAAAGGTAGATGAACCCTGAATGTGGTCCTTCCCGGAACGGAATCGAAATCTATTTTTCCTTGGTGCCTTTCCACAATTTTTTTGCAGATATCCAATCCTAAACCGCTTCCTTCTCCCTTCTCTTTTGTTGTAAAAAACGGCTCGAAAATCCTATCCTGGATTTCTTTCGGGATCCCGGGACCATCGTCCGTGACGGAAACGATCAGAAAATCCTCTTCGATATAAGATTTCAAATCTAATCTGCCCTGATAGGAAATAGCCTGGAATGCATTATTGATCAGATTTGCCCAAACCTGGGTCAATTGATCCGCTTGTCCTTTTACGAGCGAATTCTCCGCGAAATTTCTACGGATCTCCACACCTTGTTTTACCTTATTATAATATAGAGTTAATACCAGATCCATCTGTTCTCGAATATCGATCAGACTGATTCCTGTGTGATCCTGGTATACATAGGTTTTTAAGGCACGTATCACTCTGGCGGCCTTAGAAGCGGCCTCTCTGACAACATTACTATATCTTAAAATTCCGGAGAGATTATATGCATTTGCGACTAATATAGGAAATTTTTCTTTGTGAATATTTTGGACTAGATCCGGAATATCTTCTACTCTTATTCCTAATTCGGCAAGGTTCTCTGACAAAAAATCGGAAGAAGGAAATCCAAGATTTTGTAATGTTTCTCGGATGATTTTTCTGTTTTTTCTTTCTTCGGAAGAATCATAGAAGTCCGGGAAAATACTTCCTTTTGTGAAAATTTTCTTCCAGGACTCTCTTTCATGGGTGTCCAATTCGGCAAATTCGCAAAGCAATCTCTCCCAATTTTGGCGAAACACACTTTGGATTCCTTCATTGGAAGAAATGATCGCGCCTAGAGGAGTATTCACCTCGTGAGCGATCCCTGCGATCAATTGTCCAAGCACCGCCATCTTTTCGGATTGGACTAGTTGTGCCTGAGTTGATTTCAACTCCTCTAATGCTAAAAGCAAATCTCTATTCGTATTTTCTAAATAAGTATTTGTTGCCTTTAACTCTTCCGTTCTAAGAACTACTTTTTGTTCCAAATCTTCGTTCAGTTTTCGGATTTCTTCTTCGGATTTTTTTCTTTCCGAAATATCCCTTACAATGGCTTGTAATAAGGCTTTTCCGTTCAGAGTAACGGAAGTTAAAGTCACCTCTGCATCAAAATTGGTTCTATCTTTTCTACAATGCAACCAATCAAAAGTTTGGGGTTTACCCATTAAAGCAGATTGAATTTTCTGAAACGCTTTTTGAGAAGAAGGAAGACCATCCGGTTGTGTCTCAGGAGAAAAATCTACAGGAGAAGCTCCAATAATATCTTCTCTCTTACAACCGAACATCTCCTCCGTTTTTGGATTACATTCCAAGAAGACCCGATCGTCCATGAGAAAGATCGCTTCTCCCGCAGATTCGAATAGTGTCTTAAATTTGACTTCGTGTTCTTCTAATGCTTCTTGAGTGGCGCGAATATCAGAAAGTGTTACGGCCAATTTCTCTTCTGTCTTTTTTCTCTCCGTCAGATCTTCGAAGATCAAAGAAACACCGAAAACACCCGAGTCATCAAAAAGTGGATTCACTCTGATTCGGACCTGTAACTGTATTTCACTGATCGTAGTATTATAAGGTCCTTCGTAATCGGAAGCTTCTCCTTGAAAACCTTTGCCGATCAATGCAGAGACAGTTGCATCTTTTAGATTGGAATAAGAAAGTCCAATGATCTTATCTTTGCCTGCTCTTAAGAAACGCAAAGAAGAATCGTTTGCTTCTATAATTTTACCCTGCCTATCAAAGATCATGAGTCCGATAGGAGATTGTTCGAATAGGTCTCGATATACGTTTTCGCTCTTCGGTCCGTTCATAAAGCGATCTGGAAAAAATTTCGAAAGCTCGCACAACTCTGTACGGCCGATTTTTCATATCAACCTAATAATTATGGCGCAGCAGGGAGAGTAACGTAGAATGTTGTACCTTCCTCCGAACTAACAAATCGGATGGCTCCCCCGTGTTCTTCTGCCACATTTTTGCAAATATCTAGACCAAGTCCGGTCCCTTCTCCAGGAGATTTAGTAGTGAAGAAAGGATCGAAAATCCTGTCTTTAATCTCTGCGGGGACTCCGCTTCCGGTATCCTGGACGGAAATTTCCCAAAAATCATCCTTTCGTTCCGCATCTACGAAGATCCTGCCGGAATAATTCATAGCATGTAATGCATTTGTGATCAAATTAGTCCAGATCAAATACAACCTTTCCGGATCTCCTAATACCCTTGCGGATTCAGGTATATTGATATCCACAAGCACCTTGTTTTTCATTTTAGAATAATATAATGTGATAATGTTCTCAATCTGTTCCTTAGGAGAAACTGACTCTAAGTGAGGCTTCCAATCCCCTTCTCCAGACGCATAACTTTTTAATGCTTGGATCACTCTAGAGGCTTTGATAGAAGCATCCAAGATCAGTTGACTGGACCTTGAAATGCTGGAAAGAGCAGATGCATTGCTTACAATCATCCATCCCCTTTCCCCTTTTGGTATCTTCTCCGCAAGTTCTGAGATCTGATCGGGAGATATTCCGAGATCGGTCAAGGCATCCGCCATCACTAAAGAATTTTCTATTCCTAAATCTTTCAGAATGACTTCGGATCTTTTCCTTTTAGATCTTTCTTCCTTGGAATCGAAGTCTGAATTGACTGCACCTCCTTTTTTGAATAGGATTCCCCAAAATTCTCTTTCTTCCCTATTAAAACTGGAATAATCTTTTAAAAGTTTTTCCCAAGGTTCGCTTAAGATAGAACGGATACCTTCGGTGGAAGAACGGATTGCACCTAACGGAGTATTTAACTCATGGGCGATTCCTGCCATCAATCTTCCTAAGACCGCCATCTTTTCGGAACGAACAAGATTCTCTTGGGTTTTTTTGAGTTCATCCATAGCAGTTCTAAGTTTATCATTTGCAGTCACTAAATATGTATTAGTGGATCTTAATTCTTCTGTTCTCTCGGCTACCGTGACCTCTAATTCCTTATTTGCGTTTCGGATCACAAGCTCTGCGGTTGCCAAATCCGCCACGAGCAAACTTTGTCGAAGGCTTGCAATCACCACCATGACTCCGGCAGAAAACCAAATCACTAATCGAATAATTTCAGGCAAACCGGGAAGTGTTAAGGAAAGAACAATCGCTGCAGAACAAACAATCACTTCTAATAAAGGAAGAATTCTTAGGAGTCCACTTTCTGTTGCAGATTCTCTTTCAATTTCTCCCGTAGAACTTGGAGCCCATGTCAAAGTTCCATATCCTAAAAGTAAGAGACTTGCGGAAAATCCTGCATTCGTTAATGTTCCATCTTTCGGAACAACAAGAAGAAAAATAGAATTCCATTGTAACCAACTAATCCCCATCCCAGCGAGCCCGATTATCAAACATAAAAAAGAAAAATCTGCCTTTAAACGTAAGGAAGGTTTCATCAAGATACCGATGCATGCTGCGGAAAGTGTGAATACCGGATAGACGGATAAGGTCAATAACTGGAACCAAGGCCTATCTTCTTTTTTAGAAAGATATAATACTAGGGTGACTGCAAGGACTGCGATCGCAAGTCCTAAGGCGTCCATTACAGCCACCTTCATTCTATTAGGCGGAACTCTATCTTTTAAGAATCGAGCAAACCCTAGGGCAAAAAATGGTCCTAACCAGGGATAGAATAGATCGCTAGGCGCCGGAAAACTATAAAACTTGGAGATAGCTTGGATATCCCAAACCACCTGGCCCAAAAAATAAGATAAAAGTCCCAAAAAAAACCAGAACCTAAATCTTTTAGTTTCTCCTTCCGAAGATTTATAACCGAACCAAGCAGTGATCGTAGCGATCGCGATAGACGAAGTCCAATGTATATTATCGTAAATCCGTAATAATTCCGTTTCATCCGTGAAATATATGAGAACAAATAGTATTAGAACGAATACAGATCCTAAAGTTATGGATAGAAATCCAAGATTTCTATCCTTTGAGGAACGAATTTCTAGTGTGGAAACCAAGGAACTCATGCGGATCAGCGGGGCAGAATCCTACACCTTAGAAGATCGAAGTCCACACTTTTTTATTTCCAAAAGTCACCGAGCTTATGTTATCACCGCTGTTGGACTTCTTACAAGCAAGTTACAACTAGGCTCTCGGTATTAGAACAAGCTTCTATTCAATACAATGTTCTAGAACTTTTATCCGGGATATGAGGAAGGAAATTCAAACTCACAGGAATGTATCTACCTCTCACCCAACGGAATATACTTACAGAACTATTCCAGATCCAAGGCATCCAAGTAAAAACGTCTTCATCCTGTCTGAGCATTTTTTTTAAAGTTAAAGAAATAGGAGTGCCTGAAGTGAAAATAAAACGTCTTTCCGCATCGCTTGGTTGGAAATACGTATCACAGGCCAAATCCACTCTAGACTGAAAGTTTGCAAAAGTTTCAATTCCCTCCGGAGTAAAATCACCCTTTCTCCAAACGGATAAAATCTCCTCTGTGAGTTTAAAAAATAAGGCAGCGGATCGAACTCCACCTTTCAACCTAACTTTAGAAAATTGTAATAGGGATCTTTGGAATTCGGGCCTAGTCCCCGAAAGATGTTCTGCATATTTTTTCCATAATTCGGAAGGAAACTCATTCCAATTTGGATCGAAAGAATGGAAATCGGATCCGGTTTCTAGTTCGGAACGAACAGAATAGATCCCTTTCATAAAAAATTCGGCGGTTTCCATATGCCTTCTCATTGTCCCGGAGACGATCTTATCCGGAAAATCCCCATTAGAAGCCATATATTTACCGAGGGCAAAGGCTTGTTCTTTCCCTCTTTCGGTCAATAGATCGTAATCTTCTCCGGTAGAGTTCGCCTGTCCGTGGCGAATCAGATATATTACGGACATATTTAGGATTCCGTGGTGAATCTTGGATTTACGATCTCAACTTTTTCGATTACGGATTCTTTTATATGTTTCCAGTATTCCGTATCTTCCAAAGACTTTTTTTCCTTTCGGATAATATCCCTTAGTTCTTCATTCCAAGAAGAAGTTAAATTTTTCTTTTCATTCCAGGTCTTAGGGAACTCGGATTTTTTACCTAATAAAGACGACAGTCTGGTGAGTTCCTTATCTAGGGATTCTTCTCCCGAACGGATCTCTCTGGAGATCACTCCAAGCATATTCCAACTTACTAATGTTTTATATGCGAGAAGGTCCTTATCCCTAAACTCGGGCAGGACTTCCTTCATTAGAAAATCCTGGATTGCTTCCAATAATTCCGTGGCGCTTGGTTTATCTTGCATAATGATTTCCTTATTTTATAGACTCTTCAATGAGTCTCATGGCCTCGTATTCCATTTCACAAGCCCTTCTTCCTATAGACGCAAGCTCTATTCCTTTATCTTTTCCGGAAAGATGGCGCTCCGCTTGGCCGATACAACCGATTGCCCAACGAAGATTCCCCATCACTTCCCAGTATCTGATCTTGGTAGGATCTAGTTTTACGCCTGCTGCCTTCTCATAAATTTCGTAAAATTCGGAACGATCTGCAAAGCCGCCTGCTTCTTTATTCAGTTTTCCGAATCTCCAATCTCTCATACATAACCAAGTCAGATCTTCGTGTCGATCTCCCCAATGTGCAAATTCCCAATCTACAATTCCTTGCAGACCTTCCGAATTCACCATGAAGTTCCCTGTTCTAAAATCTCCGTGGATCAGAACGACCGCATCACTTTCTGGAGCTTTTTTCTCTAACCAATTTAATATGATTTCCATAGCCGGATAAGCACCATCCATGGATTCCAATTGAGAACGTAAAGCTTGGACAGAACCTTGGGCTACTGTTTTGCCGCTCACATATTGTCCAAGATTCAAAACCTCTTTTAGTTTTTCGTCCTTACATTTTTCAGGAGTTACTGAATGGATTCTCGCAAGATTTTCTGCAAGCTCTTGGGTGATCTGCTTACGGACCTTATTTAAACTTGGATCTTTTACTACGAACCTTCCCGTAGCCTTACCCTGGATCCTTTTCATAAAATAGAATGGATTGCCTGTGACGGATTGATCGGACTCCAACCAAAACGGTTCAGGAGTTTTGACACCTGCTTCAAATGCCATTCTACAAACCTTGAATTCATCTATCCTAGACAAGGAAGCAAGTAAAGCAGCCCCCTTGTCTGTTCGATAAACTGTTTGGTATTGGCCCGATTCAGGCCCACCATTCACCTTGATGTCTGCGGAAAAATTTTCTTGGCAGGCTCCTCCCGAAAGAGAAACCATATTAGCGATTTCTACTGTTCCTTGAAGCCTTTTTCCTAAATATGATTCCAGCCTTTCCTTCAATTCGGAATCTTTCACGATCAAAAGTTCTCCTTTCCGGATATTAGATTCCTACCGATCACCATCTTATGGGTTTCGGTAGGACCGTCAGCGATCCTCGCGGCTCTCGCATCTCTATAAAATAATTCTAATTTAAGATAACGACTAAAACCGTGAGATCCGCAAATTTGTATAGCCCTGTCTATACATTTGTTCAATGTCTCACTCACTTGCCATTTTGCCAAAGACACGGCTTGCCTTGCGTCCCCTTTTTTGCGAAGAATGTCTGCTGCCTTTAATGTAAGTAAAAAACCTGATTCTATTTCCAAAGCGGATTCTGCGAACATCCATTGAATCCCTTGGTGATCGGATAATTTTCCACCAAACAATTCTCTTTTGATCGCGTATTCTCTTGCGATCTCCATGGATCTTCTGGCAAGACCGATCCATCTCATACAATGTGTGAGCCTTGCAGGTCCCAATCTTTCTTGGGAAAGTCTAAAACCTTCTCCAATTTTTCCTAATACTTGGGACTCATGCACTTTTACATTTTCAAATTTTAACTCACAATGTCCTCCCGGACCATGTGAACCTAAAACTCCTATTTCCTGTACCATCGTGTATCCGGGAGAATCAGTCGGCACTAGAAACATTGAAGTGCGTCGAAAACTATCGTTTACCTTGGACATCACGATCAGGAAAGAAGCTCCATTCGCTCCGGTGCAGTACCATTTATGACCGTTCAGAATGTAATGATCTCCATCCTTCTCCGCGTTAGTCGAAAGAGTGGTAGGATCGGAGCCCGCACCCGGTGGAGGTTCGGTCATTGCGAATCCGGAGCGGATCTTTCCTTCCACTAGGGGATGATAGAACTTCTTCTTTTGTTCTGCGTTAGCAGCTAAGTGAAGAAGGTGCATATTTCCCTCGTCTGGAGCGTCGCAATTACAAAGATAAGGAGCAACAGGAGAACGTCCTAATTCACTAAATACAAGTGCGGTGCCAACCAGATCTAGGCCCAAACCCCCTTCCGATTTAGGAAGATGAGCGGTCCATAATCCCCTTTTTTTAGCTTCTTCTCTTAATTTTTGAACGATAGGTTCGGGCATTCTACCATGATCATAATCGTAATGATCTTCGGCGGGAATGGCAACTTCTTCTACGAATGCCTTGGCTTTCGCCCTGATTTCTTCGACTTCCTTTGGTATGGATAAATCCATGATATATTCAATTTTCCTTATTTATTCTTTTATTAATTCAGGAGGCAGTTTGAATTTGCCGATCCTGTCGTTATGAAGACTTCCCAAATAGATATACTCCCCTTTTCTTTTTACAGAGGTGATCTCTTTTAAGTGTTTTCCTTTCGGTTCCTGGAAACTTGCTTCTACCACTCCGTTCTCGTCCAGAATGACTGCAAATCCGTACGGTTGAGGCTTAGGCCAAAGGAATTTAGGGAGTTTTGCCACAAGAGATTTTGTCCACGGCCGAGGATGTAAAATTTTATCCACCATATTATTACGAACGGTGAATAACGCTAGATAGAAGTGACCTTTTCTATCCGATGAAATATTGTCCGGAAAACCAGGAAGGTTCTCTGCCCAAATCTCGCTTGTTCCGGCTTTAGGCCCTTTGATCCAATATCTATGGATCCTATATTTATAAGTTTCGTTTAATACTAGAAAATCCTCGTTTTTAGAAAGAGCCACTCCATTCGGGAAGAAAAGATCCTTCATTAAGGTTGTGGTCTTTTTAGTATGAGGATCGTATTTTAACAAACGACCATGAGGAACAGACTCCATTAGATCATACAGATATTCTGCGGAACCGTATTTATCGCTCGCATCCGAAAAATAAATCGTTCCGTCTTTAGCAACATCCAAATCGTCAGTGAATTTAAAAGGAACACCTTCCGATTCTGTACTCAACACTTCTACTTTTCCATCTTTGCCGATCTTTAATAAACCTTTGATTGCATCCGCGACTATAATGGAACCGTCTCCTAATAATTTCATTCCAAGAGGTCGTCCTCCTGTGAATGCGTGCGCCTTTATTTCTCCGTCTTTGGAGATAAGATACACTTTACCGTCTTCACTCGCGGAGTAGATATTACCTTCGTCGTCCGGTTCTATATCTTCGGGACCGTGTATCTTTCCGAGTGCGATTAGTTCTGCGGATTCCAAAGCTTTGTTTTCTTGGAAGCCACCAATCAAACCGGTATCGATAGGAGGTTGGTAGGCGATGGGTTGGATAGGAGAAGGTTTGAGTGCAAAACCTATTATGAAAATGATAATAAACGCTGCAGAGAGCAGGAGGATTTTTTTCGTGTTCACGATTCCCTCCTTAGGGAAAACGAATGAGACGCTACTTACGAAGGTCGGGCAGTCAACGTAAAATTCTGAGGTTCCCGCCTTCTTACCAGAATAATTGATTGCGGCTCCCAACCAATCGCCGATATCGTACATGAGGACTAAAACTTTTCCAGTCCGTTTTGGCATGAAGATCTCTGAAGATATGGTAAATAAACACGGCCTCCGCTTTAAGGAATCCGCCGTTATTTTCGATGAGAACGAACCTGCCGATCAAATGTATCTAATCCTTTCCGGAAAAGTAGGGATTCATAAAAAAGTAAAAGAAGCATTCAAACTTCTTATAGAACTGAAAGAAGGGGATATGTTCGGTGAGATGGCACTGGTGGATCGCAAACCAAGAAGTGCAAGAGCCATCGCAAAAACCGACGTATTATTATTCGCAATCACCGAGAGCGTGTTCTATAACCTAATTCAGACCAACCCTTCTTTCTCATTAAAAATGGTAAAAATGCTTTCTTCCAGATTGAGAGAGACCAACCAAACCATAGCTAGCCTTTTAAAAGGAGATAGAAAGAATATTGTAACTTCTGCATTGATCACTTTCGCGCAAACGAGGGGAGAACAAGAAGACGGACAATACAAGGTGCATTTAACCGCATTTATGAAATGGGCCATTTTAAGAGTCGGATTGGAACATACGGATCTAGTATCCGCGATCAATCTTTTGGTAAAAGACAAGTTGATCGAACAACCTAAAAACGATCCCAGCCATATAATGATACGGGAAACGTTTTTTAAATATACATTGGACCAGTGATTCTTGGCTGAACAAAGCTCTCCAGCCAAACAAAGCAGGCTGGATTATTTAGACAATCTCAGATCCTTTGCGCTATTATTAGGACTAGCATTTCATGTGGCGATCGTATATGCCGCAATCATCATATATCCATTAAGAAATAATGATAGGTCTATTGCATTCGATGTATTCGGAGAATGGGTGCATCTTTTTAGAATGCCTATGTTTTTTGTACTCTCCGGATATTTTACGGAAAGGATCTATCTTTCCAAAACATTAAAGGAATTTTTAAAGTTAAGAGCCCTACGGATCATTCTTCCGTTGATTCCAGGAATCATATTGTTCGCGCCAATGCAGTATTATGTAAACGCATTGCAAGAAGGTTACCAAGGAAATTATTTCCGGTTTTTATGGGAAGAATTCCTGCTTAAGAATCCGGCGCCTTCTCACCTTTGGTTCATATTATATTTAGCATTATACACATTTTTATATTTAGGAATACGTCCTGTAATTCATAGAATCGGGACTTTTATACTTCCTACTTCCAGATACGGAGAAGAAGAACCAGAAAAAAGACCGAGCGTAAAATGGGAAACATTACTGATCGCGGGAATTTGGTGCACGATCTGGACCTGCGCGATTAATTACTTTTTCCTAAAGGATGAAAAATACCTGAATATTGAGCCGGTGCAGTTTATATATGATTTCAGTTTTTTCTTATTCGGTAGTTTTTTGATCGGAAGAGAAAGTACAATCTTAAAAGGAAAAACGAATCAATTCGAGATACTTTTACTTGGATTTTTATCCTTTGCATTTTTTGGATTATTCTACTGGGTCAGCACGATAGATCCATATTGGTCTTATTTCGGATATACCGGATTTGGAATGAGAATACTTCATATTTTTCTAAAATGTTTAGGCGGTTGGATCTGGATCGCATTCTTTATTCGACTTTTTCAGTTATTCTTTAACAAAACAGGAAAGCTCAATTCATATTTAAGAGAATCCAGTTTGCCCGTATATCTCATCCACCATCCAATTTCTCTTGGAATCGGTTTTTTAGTGGTGAGCACTGGTCTTTCCATCTGGATCAAGTTTTCTATTCATATATTTGCAGTATACGCTGTCACTTTTCTAGTATACCATTTTATCATCAGAGATTCGGACTTCTGGTTAACTGTACTTGGAAATAAGGGAATCAGTTTTAAGCGGAATAAGTAAGGGTAATAGGAAGGAGAAGCTTAAGTTATATTAGGCTTTTTGATTTTATTTTAAGAGATGAAGTATTCTCTCAACCGCCAGACGCATTGAATTTGCAGGTTTCGGCCTTTCATATACAATTTTTCCGTCAGGTAAGCGAAAGTAAACTTCACCATTCTTGGAGAAAACGTCAGGAAGACCAAATTTACGATTTTCTGCCTGTGCCTTTTGTATAGCACTTTCAAAAATCCGAGTAAACTCTTCGGCTTCTTCTTGGTAGGCTTTCTTTTTTAATTTACTCATCTTCATCAATATCCTGGAGAAAGATAGAAAGTAATTCTGAGTTAAGTATATCATAACTATGTTTTCCGCCAAGCGCAAAACATTCCGAGTTCTCTTCTGCATTGAAATACGCCGCCCATGTATCTGTCAGAGAACGATACATACCCCAGAAATTCCTTTTACTCCTTGAAAATTTTCGAATAGTCCCCTTTAAATAATTACCAGAAAGAGTAGATTCGATAATTAGACTATTTCCCAATTTTAATTCTCTCTCGATGGCTTTAAAAAATAACCTACCCGCTTCCAGATGACCGCTTGTAGTTCCTCGATTTTCTAAACCTTTTTCCAATTCATCAGCATTTAAAAAAGTATAACCATACACTTCTTGATGTTCCAACGCGAACGTTGTTTTTCCCGAACCGTTTGGCCCAGCGACAATGATAAGATGTTTCATCCGAATTTTACTTTTCAAGGAGAATCCGGAAAGACAATCATATTCGATAAGCTTCAAAATTCTATTGAAGAAAACCGATTCCGTGCCTTCTCCCCTTCGGCTTCTACTTAAAAAACAAATCCAACCTAGTATTCCCACGAATAGAAATCTATTTACTTACGGGTCATAATTTTCCTAAAAAAAGTCAGGAACTCATGTACCGTAATCGAAAAGCTTGGATCTATATTCTTTTATTCTACACAGTAGGATTCGCAGGTTGCAAAAAAGACAATAGCAGTACTGACCCATTAATGTATTTGGTCGTACTCAATAGCCTTCCGGTCGCAGACATCGTATTTGAAAAAGGTTTTCCAGGCTCGGACAATGCCGTTACTGCTACTAATTTTATCGGAGTAGCCGGAGATTATACTGTTACGATCGGCGGAGAATCTGCCACCGGGCTTAATCTTCCAGGAGATGGAAGTTTAGAATTTATTATGCCCACTGTCTCAGGGATCACCGAGAACACTACTCTTCCAATGGTGATCACCAAAAATGGAAATCCATTTCTTGCAAAAACGGTAAGATACAGACCGATTATTGATATCACCTTAGGAGCACCTAACAGTTACGGCAGACTTGTGAGCGCTTCCGACCAAAATAGTTATCTAAAAATCACATTAGGAAGCACCGGTGATGTTCTTTTTAATATATTCGGATATTTAGGAGCAAATTTGAATTTATACTATTATAGCAACCCCACAGGCTCCAAAACTACGATAGTGGAAAATGAAAAATTAGGAGCACAGTTCAAAAAAACAAATCTCGCTAGTGGAACGTATATTATAGAAGTTCGATATACCGGCGGCACAATACCTGCAATCTATAGACCGAATATCGCAAACGGTCAGATCCAGGCAACTTCCGTTTTAAACTGGACCAGCTCCGCTTTATGTTATGAAAAACTGGGTGGTGGGATTACCTATGTAGGACCTACTCAAGACTGTAATGGTTTAAATTCAGCGAGTATGACACGCACGGGAAGATGCACTTATCCTTCAGACGACGGAATAACTACTAGAAATTATTATATCTCACCTCCGGGAGGAGGCCCCGGGTTCACTACTAGTTATGCTGAATTCACCTGTACGGTTCCTGGAAACGGATCCTATAATGAAGCAGATGCAATATTCGAGGACAACTGAAAAGAAGTTCTTCAAGCTTTTATAATATTTCCGCGGGTTCAGAAAATTTTAAGGATTGCCATTGGCGCCATATTCTATAAAATCCGAGAAAATGTCCGTCCGAACCCGTCCTAAAATATTTTTAATAGACGATCATCCTATTGTTCGTTCCGGATTGGAATCCGAGATCAAGGCTTCAGGGGATTATGAATATTGCGGCTCCGCTTCTTCCATAAAAGAAGGTACCAAAATGATGGGCTTCGCCGGGCCCGATCTACTTATCTGTGATGTTTCTCTCCAGGACGAAAACGGGATCAAAGAGCTGGATTCTATCCGTAAAAAATTTCCGGAAATGAAGATCGTATTTCTAACAATGCATAGAGATTGGTCTTATCTACAAGATGCAATCTCCGCAGGCGCCGACGGTTATATTTTAAAAAGTGATTCTATGGAATCCATCATGGCTTCCATTAAAAAAGTATTAAATAGAGGGAAAGTATTCCCCGGGGAAATCGCAAACTTTAGCTATGATGAAAAACATATTAGGGAGGTGGCTGAAATAGTAAAAAAACTTACCAAAAGAGAAAGCCAGATCCTAAACTTCTTATCCAAAGGAAAATTAAACAGGGAAATCGCTGAAGAATTAAAACTGAGCGTAAGAACAGTCGAAGCTCATAGAGCATCCATCTTCAAAAAGTTAGAAGTGGATAATATGGTAGAATTAACCAGAATTTTAGTCCAGCTTAAATCCTTGGATCCAAATTAAGAACGAAGCAAAATAGTAAACCTGGTTCCCTTACCCTCTTCGGAAGAAACAAGTATTTCTCCTCCATGAGCGAATACAATTTTACGAATGATAGAAAGCCCAAGGCCCGTTCCGTAAGGTTTTTTACTTCCGAATCCTGAATCGAAAATGTATCTTTCCATATCCTTACTAAAACCTTGCCCATTGTCTTCAAAGATCAGATAAACAATATCCTCTTCTCTTTCGATCCGAATAGAAAAAATTCCCTTCTCATCAGTGGCTTCTGCAGCGTTTTTTGCAAGATTAAAGATCAATCTACGAATACGAAGCGGATCCAGACGAATACTTCCCTTCGCATTTATCTTAAAGGCTAATTTCATCTTAGTGGATTGGAAGAAGGTTTCCAGGTCCTCGAAAATTTCCTTAAAGTAGGCTTTTATTTCCAAAGTCTGGAGGTCCAAGATGATTCTATTTTTAGAAAAATCTAATATATCTAAGGTCAGGTTGGTGAGTGCATCCACTTCCTTCTCCGCTTGAAAAAGAAGATTTGTTTTGGATGTACCTTTTTTGGATCTCAAATTTTTTAGATTCTGACGAATCATAGCTATCGGATGCCCTAGGTCATGAACGATTTCTGCAGAAAGTTCTCCAATGATTGCAAGTTTCTCTCTATCCTGTCTTGCGATATTACGAACGGAAAATGCAAGTGCATCCGCAACCCCTCTTACCCAATCCATCTGAGAATCGTCGGAATATCCTTCAGAAGGAAGGTCAAAGATTAATTTATAGAGTTGCTCATCTTGAACGGAAACGACCAGCCTATCATTTTTGATAATTGGACCAGTAAGGGAAGAAGGATCCAGACCTATTAGATCCTGCACATCATACTTATATACTTCAACAGTTTCCAAATCTCCTAAGGAAGATATACAGTATCTTTTCCATATAGAAGAATTCGGTTCTTCTAAATATACATAGACTGTTTGTTCTACAGCGATTGTTCTTCCATTATTCGAAATGATTGTTTGCTCTTTTCCGTTTTCATGTAACATCTTTAAGGCAGTATCTGCTGCTTTATCATAAGAATATGATTGCATGATTTCTCTTGTGGAGAGTACCAATGACTTCATTTTAGTCCCCAAGGTATCGGAACGTCGGAATGCTTCAGAGAAAATTTTGGAGATCAAAATGGAATAACCGAGTATCAGTGCAACTTCTCCATATTGAATGAGATAGATACCATTCCACAGTCCCAAAAATAGACCAATATCATTCAAAGTACATAAGCTAATCACTACATAGCCCGAGAATAGACTAAGCCCACCTTCTATTCCCCTTTTTAATCCGACTGCAAGCAAGACCAGCCAAACAGGCATTGTAACCAAAGGTAAATATAAAGCTACTGGCAGAAGTGTAAGAGTATAATAAGCATTCGGGAAAAATAATACGATAAAGCTGGCCAAATAATAAGGAATAACGAAGTATCGGCCGAACCTTCTCCAAAAATCAGTCTTACAATATCTATACAAGAATGCATACAAGGTAGGACCAGAAATATATACACTAATATATTCCAAGCGGTTCGGAAGCTCCCAGGAAATTCCCTGCAATAACTCGTAAGCAAGCCTGGAATCACCGATTGTCAATGAGCGGACCATTATTAGAAAAGCATGAAATGCAAATAATAAGTGAGCGGATTCATTCCTTCTAAAGAAATAAAAAAATACGTTATAAAAAGACATCGTGGCCGCGATCAAGACCAAGGCCCATTCTAAGTCCCTTCGTTTACGGACATCTTTCAAAACACTTTCCAATTCTCCCAACTGAATGGAATTCCAGACCCCTCCCCATCTATTTTGGAAATTGGAAACATAAAATACCAACTCCAGATTTTCAGAATCCGGAACTAAGGAAATTTTTAACTCGTATTTTGCTTTTGATTCCGATTCGGATTTTCCGAGAGAGCCTACACTTGCGATCTTCTTCCCGTTTGCATAAAGTATATAAGCAGTTCCCTGGTCCGGGATCTTAAGAGCTAAAGCCTGTTTTCTTTTTCCCAACTTTACCTTAAGTCTATAAGTAGCATAGCCGTGCCCTACAGCCTCAGGATCTTTAGAAAAACTTTCCTTCCAAACGGAGGGAACAGTTACGAACTTTTTTTTAGATTTGAATTTTGGATCTGAGAAGTCATTCGGAGAGATCCACTCTTCCCAATAAAATTCCCATTCTCCGTCCAACGGAACGATCTTGCCATCTTCGAAAGAATGTTTGCTTAAGTCTAAAGTTCCATTCTTCGCAGAAGAATGTTCCGAGCCCGATCCAACAAGATCACAGTAAGAAAAAAAGGAAGAGATTAGGAGGGCGAAGAAGGTTATTTTTCCGAATCTCACGCGACAAACCTAGGTGAATCTTGAAATCCGTAAATGCAAAACCTGTCGGTTATTCTAAAAATCCCTTGCCAGAGAATCTCGAATAAAAATCATGTCTCTTACCGGGCCTGTAGCTCAGTTGGTTAGAGCACGCGCTTGATAAGCGCGGGGTCATAAGTTCAAGTCTTATCAGGCCCAGGTAAAAACGGTTTAGAAAGAGTGGATTGTCGGACTTCCGGCAAACTTCCAAACCGGTTTCATTCCACTCATCCCTGATAAAAGGGGCGTTAGCTCAGCTGGGAGAGCATCTGATTTGCATTCAGAAGGTCATCGGTTCGATCCCGATACGCTCCAATCTTCTTACTTTTACCTCCTGAAAAAAGCTGGATCTAAACTGATTCGAGACGAGAATTCGGATCATGAAACTCTTCTCCTATAGATCCTTTCTAATTCTAACAATTTCCCTAATATTCTGTTCTATCTCCTGCGACGATATACGACGTCTGTTGGTGGCTAATGTGGATGATATGGCAAAATATAAAGCGGAAGGAAAAGAATCAGGCTTGGCCGCAGTCTTCAATCAAAACGACGAAAAAAGAAAGAAGATCAAGATCAGTCTTACCACGATCGGAAAAGGTTTTGAACAGCCTGTGGACTTACTTATGATCCCAGGCCCCGATATCTTCTTGGTGGCAGAAAAAACCGGAGCCTTAAAATGGCTGGATCCGAAAGACGGAAGTTCAGGTATATTATTAAAACTTGATGGAATTTCCACAGATTCAGAACAAGGACTCCTGGGCGTGGTGCTCCATCCCGAGTTTCCTGAAAAACCGCTTCTTTATCTGAACTATGTTGCGAAAAAAAATGGAGAGACCAGCAGAGTTTCTGAATGGGCCATAGATCTTCCTAAGGACCCTAAAAAAGCAAAACTTTCCAAAGAAAGAATCTTGATGGAAGTCAAACAACCTTATGGAAATCATAACGCAGGACAATTAGCGTTCGGAAAAGACGGTAAATTATATATCGCGTGGGGAGACGGTGGATGGATGGGAGATCCTAAAGGTAACGGGCAAAATCCTTCTACATTTTTAGGCTCCGTTCTTAGGATAGATGTAAATTCGAAAGATCCGGGCAAAGAATATTCCGTTCCGAAGGATAATCCTTTCTTAAAGGATCCTTCCTTCAAGCCTGAAACATTTGCTTACGGTTTTAGAAACCCATGGAGATATTCATTCGATCCTTCCGGTAGACTGATCATTGCTGACGTGGGGCAAGATCTATTCGAAGAAGTTGATATAGTAGAAGCAGGAAAAAATTACGGCTGGAACAAGATGGAAGCTACTCATTGTTTCGAGCCTAAAGCGGACTGCGATAAAAAAGGGTTAACCGATCCGGTCTACGAATATGGAAGAGAAGACGGAAGTTCCATCACTGGAGGTTATGTGGTTACCAACGACCGCATTTCAGACCTGCAAGGCAAATATGTTTTCGGAGACTTTGTATCCGGAAGGATTTGGGCGATCGACCTTCCTAAAGACGGAAGCTCAGTAAAAGAAGCCTACTCTCTCGGAAAATGGCCAGTTCTAATTTCCAGCTTCGGAAAAGACGCAAGAGGTTCCGTTTATATTGCGGACTTTGGAGCAGGACAGATCCTTAGGATAGATCCCGGTAAATAATGTATACGCCGGAACATTTTAAATTAGAAAATCTTGATATAATTCACGAGATCATCGGCAAATATCCTTTTGCCGTTTTGATCTCTACAACTGGACAAGGATAGACGATATCCAAAAATTTTAATATCTGGAAGTGGAGAATTTCCACAAATCGATCTTGCCTCGATTTTCTTTCACGAATTCCAGACTCTTTTCCGGACTTGCAAATGTATAGATAGGTATCTTATCGCAATAAGAAATCGAAAGTGGTTCTCCCATTTTTTTTCTTACAATCTTTTCATCGACACCGTCTATAATTGCAAAAGTATAAGGTGGATTTTCTCTTTCGAACCAATTTAAATTATTCTGCCAATAGAATAACATCAGATCGTAAAGATAATCATCGGGCTCCAAACCTTTTTTAGAAAAAACTCTCATAGGTCTCACATACCAAAAACTGGCAACCCCTCTTTTCCAGTGGTTCTTCTCCGCAAGCTCATCCAAGCAGGCAACCTTTTCCGGATAATAGGTCAGCCCTAAACCCTTAGAATAAGAAGAATAGATCCCGAAAAGTATCCCGAGAAAAAATACAATCCCAAGCCCGAATTTCACAATCGGAATATCTGAAATTCTTAAAATACAAACTGCTCCAATTCCTAAAAATCCCAAAAGAATTTCTCCGAAATATCGATCAATTCCCTGAATACCTACCTTTCCCGTTAACCCAAAAACAAATCCATATATTAGAAAAATGAAAGGAACCAAAATCCCGAGAATTAGGAATAGATAGACTTGCTTATTTAAATTTACTCCATCTCCTTTTTTAGATAAAAATTGAACGATACAAAAGAGCGAAATGATCAGAAGAATATAAATCCAATTCTCTTTGCACAAATAAGCAAAAGAATAAAAGAAACTTTCCCATTTCCATGTAGAGATTGTTTCTCCTATCTTTTTAGGCGCTGCGGTCCCGGGAAAAAATACAAAACTGCTCTTGCGTAAAACTTGAAAAACGACCCTCGAAAATACAATCCCTAAAAATACAGGGAAATAGATATATACGATCTTCCTGATCTTATGGATGGATCTTTCTCGAATCAACCAATCGTAAAAATGCAAACCCAAGGCTGGAAATAAAAAATAAGGAATAAAAAGTAGATCGCTTAAAGAAAATAGGAATACTGTTCCCAAAACCAGAATAAAATTCTTTTTAGAATTCGAGCCTTCCCATTGGTAAAAAAATCCCCAAGCCCAACATAGAATTGCAAGATTCCCACCATGGAATCCTGGCAAAAATACGAATAGGTCTTGTTTAAATAAAATTAATATAATTCCGATCAAAAAGCCGAAAGTTAAGACCAAGCTCGATTTTTCATAAGAAATTTTTTCTTTCTCTAACTTCCGTAAAAGGAATAAGATCCCGAACAAAAGAAAGATCCATTGGACTGCGGAATAAGATAAATGGGTCAGTTCCCAGCCACCGTTCTCCGTTGCTAAAAAAATGGTTCTAAGTGCAAAATACTGCACCAAATCGGGGAAAAAATATAAGGCAGGAGTCCAACCGAAACCATTCAGAGAATTTAATAAGTTTGCTCCGGGTTTTAGAAAAAGTTCCTGGTAAATTATAGAAAAGAAAAGAGAATCAGAGTTATAAAAGAAATCAGCAAGCTTTGGATCGACTGCAACTCTACCTAAAGAGATACAAAACCCGATAAAGCCGAAAGCTGCAGTGATAAAAAAGAAAAGCCGGTTTTTTGTATCGAATTTTTGCAAAAAATCCACCCGAAAGGAGTTTTCTTTTTAGATCGGAAGAGGCAAGCCGATTTCTAAACATCTGTAAGAGTTATGAAAGGCCTATTATCCATTGTCCCTAAATATTTCGATTGGTTGAACAATAACGCTCCTCAAGGTGAGGCCGAAAAATATCCGGAAACAAATTCTGAATTCGAAAGTTCGATACCCGGCATCTATATTTCGGGAGATCTAACAGGAATTCCTCTTTTAAAATATTCGGTGCAGAGCGGTGTTTCTGCGATCCGTAATATTCTTCATAAACCTAAAAAGAAATTAAAAAACAATCTAGACGTTTTAATCATAGGTGCCGGGCCTTCGGGAATCGCAGCAGGGATCGAAGCCAAGAAGAATGACCTGGACTTTCTTATCTTAGAAGCAAACCAACCCTTTCATACAATCACAAGTTATCCAAAAGGAAAACCTATCTTTGCAGAACCTTCGGAACTGGAAGTTGATTCTCCTATCCAGATCAAAGATACAACCAAGGAAGATCTTCTGGGATCCTTGGAAAAAGTATTAAAAAAAAATAAACTTCCTATCTTAAACGGGGAAAAGGTAGAATCTATTCTTCCTTCAAAAGGATCCGATCTTGGATTCGAGGTCCATACAGAGTCCGGCAAAAAATTCAATTCATCTTATGTTCTACTTGCTATCGGAAAATCCGGAGATAGTAGACGTTTAGGAATTACAGGGGAAGAGCAAGAAAACGTATTCCATAGATTAATTGATCCACAAGAATTCCAAGGACAAAACATATTGGTGGTGGGCGGTGGAGATAGCGCGGTCGAAGCGGCACTATCATTAGTGGATATTTCTTCTTCCGTTACTCTATCATATAGAGAATCCGAAATTTCCAGGCCGAAAGAAGAGAATAAAGTCAAATTTCAAAAAGCAGTCCAAGAAAATAAGATCCAATTTTTACCGAATTCTACTCTAGAAAAATTCGAATCCAAACAAGTTCGCCTGAAACAAGGATCTAAATCAAGAACTGAAAAAATAGATTCATCTTTGGTGTTGATTGGCTCAGAAGCTCCGATCTCTTTTTTGAAAAAATTAGGAATCAAGATCAGAAACTCGTTCAATTCCAAAGAACTCCTCGGTTTTGTTTCACTATTCTCCTTCGCATTATTTTTATATTTCGGAAAAGCGTCTTTTTATGCCTCCTATTGGTATTCATGGGTAGCCTTAGGCTCGGGGATCATATTTGCACTTTCTTCTATCAGATTTTTATTCTCCAAAGAAATATTTTCCGCTTGGAGGTGGAGAACATTCAAAAATCTTTATTTACTTTCGGCGGCACTTTACTTTTCAGCTGTGTATCTAAGTGCCAAGTATCTGGGATTTTATCTATTCGGAAAATATCCCAGCTTCCATTATACTGTTCTATATTCTACGACCATTTTATTTTTCGGGATCAGAAGAATACAGATCAGGCCGACACAATATATAAAATTACAAACAATCACACTGATCTTAATTCAGATATTCCCACTCTTTCTATTGCCGGAAATCATTCTTCCTTTCTTGGGAGACCAAGGATTATTAGGGCCTTCTAATGGGTTTTTACTCACACAGGTTTTTCCAGACGGAGCCTATTGGAAAGCATACGGATTTATTCTGGCATGGCCGTTAAATATGGGAGTTCTCTACGACGGAGGGATTACCACATTCTGGCTCATTTACGGATTTCTAATGAGCTTCGGCCTTATTCCGTATCTAGTTTATAAATTCGGAAAAGGAGCTTATTGCGGATGGATCTGTTCTTGCGGAGGTTTGGCGGAAACCTTGGGCGATGAATACAGAAACAGAATGCCTCATGGAAAATTGGCTTATAAGCTGGAGCATTCAGGTCAATGGATTTTGCTCATAGCTGCAATTCTTACAATCGCAAAACTCATCGGAAGTTCCGGACAATTCTTCTGGCCCTTAGAATTCGGCGCAGATTCAGTTAAACTATATTATGATTTGATTGTAGACTTGGGTCTTGGCGGAGTTGTAGGTGTCGGGGCTTATTTCATGTTCTCCGGTAGGATCTGGTGCAGAATGTTCTGCCCACTCTCTGCACTTATGCATATCTACGCTAAGTTCAGCAAGTTCCGAATCTTCTCGGAGAAAAAAAGATGTATCTCTTGTAATATTTGCACTTCTGTTTGCCACCAAGGAATCGATGTGATGAACTATGCCAACAAGGGCAGACCCATGGACAGCGTCCAATGTGTCAGATGTTCAGCTTGCGTGGTAAATTGCCCTACCCAAGTCCTTTCTTTCGGAAAATTAGAAAAGAACGAGCAAGTATTAGATAGGCTAAAAGCAGTATTATAAATATTATCTGATTTTCTATCCTAAACCTTCTATAATAGGATTTGTTCTTGTCAATTTATTGTATTGAGAGACAATCCCCTGCCTATGAGTTCTTTTCTTACACATGTCCAAGATAGATTAAAAGTCTGCGGCCCCCTATCTTACAAAAATATGTTCGGAGGTTTCGGGGTTTATTCCGGATCTCAAATTTTTGCAATGATCATCAAGGACCGATTGTATTTTCGAGTGGGACAATCCAACCAGGCGGAGTATGAATCCTCGGGAATGGGCCCTTTCACTTACGCCGGCAAAGACGGAAAAATAGTCCGAGTTTCCTATTGGGAAGTTCCGGAAGAAGTTTTAGAAGACGACGAAGACCTTGTATTCTGGTTTAGAAAATCTTTGGCAGAAGCAAATAAGGCTTCTTCTTTAAAGAAAAAGACCATCCCCAAAAAGAAAACTATCGCAAGGAAGAAGGTCACAAAATCTAAAACATCTTCTTCCAAGAAGGCAGTTGCTAAGAAAAAGGCGGCCCGCAAAAAATCGGTTAGACGACTTGTTAAGAAAACAACAACTAAACGTAAAGTGGCAGCTAAGAAGAAGAAGGTTCGTTCTCGCTAAAACCGCCGTTCCTTGAGAAAAATCAAAGGGGCAGGCCGGAGTCTGCTCTTATATTTTTCAATTTACATTCCCAGGCCAACTGTTACTCTGGAAGAATGAAATCGAGATCCTTGAAAGTTCTGGTGGCCTGCGCATTACTTTCTATTCTCGTGCCTGCATTTAATTGCGGACCTTTTTGCGAAATTGAAGCGGGAAGCTCCGAATCTTCTCCCTGCCATCAGGATCAAAACCGAGATAGTGGGCCCGTATGCGATTGGGATCTTGTTTCTATCAAAAAGGAAATAGATGATTCCCGCTCCACTCTTTCCGTTCCTGTACAAGTTTTCGAACATTTCAGAATAGGTATAGAGGACCTAGTTCGGATCAACTCCTTCTCCCCTTTCCAAATCGAATTCCAAAAACTTTCCGGCTCGGAAACACTTACTCATCTTTCTTTTATCAGAATTCTAATTTAGATCTCACATTATAATTTTCTGTTTTTATAATGTGAGGTTATTGTGCGTTTTTCATATATATTCGTATTTTTATCTTTTTATTGGATATTATTTCTTCCTGCCCAGGCATCGGAGAATGATACCGGAAAGGAATTAGACTTAAATTCAATCATGGCAATTGCGGAGAAAAATTCGCCTTTGCTCACCGCAATCCATTCCGACTTGGAAAGCCTTTTTTATAAAAGAAGGCAGGAAGGTAGGACTCAAAACCCTTCCGTTTACATTGATTACGGTCAAAGAAAGGCAGCCGATGAATCGGGAGCTGAATATGCAGTTCAGATAGAGCAGCCAGTCTATTTTCCGGGAAGAAAGGAACTCAAACAACTTTTAGTGGATAATGATTCCAAGATCAAGGAAGTCCAACAAATTGAAGCTTATAATTCCATTCGGCTCAGTTCGATCAAATTTGCGTATCGTTACTTAGTTGCGGCGGACAAAAAGAATCACGTAAAAGAAAGACTTAAAAGACTTTCCTTGATAGAAAGTTATATAAAGGCCAGGCCATTCTTTACTCCTCAGGCGAAAACGGATTTATTCATCATAGAAACCAAAATTTTAGCTCTGAGAAAACATTTTAATGATTTAGAGCTGGGAGCCGCAAAAGATTACGAATCTTTAAACTTGTATCTCCGACAAGAATTCATCCCGAATCTAAAAATCCCCTATTTCCGATCCGGGGTGAAATTCGATCGTAAGGATCTTGAAAAAAAAGCAGTATCACAAAACCCCTCAATACTCGCGGCCAAAGGAGAATTGGACAAGGCCAGAACGGAACTTAGATTAGCAAACTTAGAAAAATATCCCGATTATTCCATCACTAGCCAAATCGGAGAGGATAAGTCGGGGGTTGCCAACAGATTTTACGATTTTGGATTAAAATTCAGGATCCCGGTTTGGGACCAATTCCAAAATAAAGTCGCCTCTGCTGAAACCAATATGAGATCCAAGCAAGACAGGTTAGTGTATCAAGAAAATTTAATACAAACTTCTTTTAACCAATCTTTTTTGGAATACGAACAATCCAAGGTCAATCTTAAACTTTACGATTTAACTCAATTGGATCGGATCGATAGGGATCTGAACTTTGCAGATATGGAGTTCAAGCGAGGAAGAATACAACTTATCAGTTATCTGGAATTGGAAAACCAGCTTCATGAAACACATCACGCGGTCTTAGACGCCCAAATTTCACATTTGGAAAGTCTTCTGAATCTACTTTATATCACTAACGAAAAAGACATTTTAGGAGTAATGGGCAATGCTAGCCAGACTTTTGAATACCAGCCTAAATAACCCATTCTTATCCGTAGGATTGGTTTCGTTTTTATTAATATTCTCATTTTACACTTTAAACGAAGTACCGATAGATGCTGTTCCGGATATCACAAATGTGCAGGTAATCGTCACGACGGATACCGGTTCACTCGATCCGGAACAAGTGGAGAAGGTGATAACTTTTCCTTTAGAAACAGAACTTTTAGGATTACCGAATCTTATAGACGTTCGCTCCGTTTCTAAATTCGGTTTATCTAATATATCTCTGATATTTAAGGAAACCACGGACATCTATCAGGCGAGAGCTATGGTAGCAGAGAGGATTTCCAGTGCTAAGGAAAAACTTCCTCCAGGTGCAGCTCCTACAATCGTTCCGAATACCACAGGTCTTGGAGAAATTTTTTTCTATTCCGTAGAAGCCGTTCCGGATTCCGAATTGGACAAACTTCCAGAAGAAAAGAAACTTCTGTTTTTAAGAACAGTTCAAGATTACGTAGTTCGGCCTCAGATTAAAGCAATGGTCCCCGGGATCGTGGAAGTGGATTCCAATGGAGGTTATGAGAAAGAAATCCATATAGACGTGGATCCAAATCGAATGAAACGCTGGGGACTATCTATAGATCAGATCATTCGAGATATCTCCACCATTGGAGAAAGTTTCGGTGGAGGATTTATAGAGAACTCCGGAAAAATTTCAATCGTACGAGCTTATGGGCTTAAAAGAAATCTAAACGAGATCTCCGCTATTTCCGTTCGAAGAACTCTCACAGGGGCATCGGTAAAAGTTTCGGATATAGCAGATGTAAACGAACATGGAACTCCAAGACTAGGCGGTGCTAGCTCTAACGGAAAAGAGATCGTACTTGGCACTGCATTAATGTTAAAGGGAGAAAACAGTTATAAAGTAAACGAAGATCTCCATAAAGCGGTTTCGAATCTGAGTCTGCCGGATAATGTAAGAGTTAGAATCTTATTAGAAAGATCTTTCTTAATACAGTCCACTATCAAAACGGTCCTAAAAAACCTAGGGGAAGGCGCAATATTAGTCATACTTACACTTTTTCTAATATTATTCAATCTTAGAGCCTCTCTGATCGTAGCATTGATCATTCCCGGGTCCATGTTACTTGCCTCAGTTTGTATGAGATTTTTCGGGATTTCTGCCAACTTAATGAGTTTGGGTGCGATCGACTTCGGATTATTAGTAGATGCTTCCATAGTAATTACGGAAAACGTTCTCTCTAAATTCGAGACTGGAAAATTTAAGAACAACGAGGAAAAACGAAAAGTCATCTTGGATTCTTCTTTGGAAGTACTTAAGCCGGTTTCCTTCGGGATCTTAGTAATCATGCTAGTATATGTTCCGATTCTAACGTTAGATGGAATCCCGGGACGGATGTTCCGACCTATGGCAGAGACTGTGCTCCTCGCGTTAGGGTTTAGTTTATTCTTAGCAGTTTTCCTTCTCCCTCCCCTTTTATACTTTTTCCTATCTCCCAAAACCTTAGGAACACATAACAAGAAAAAAGATAGTAAGATCGTAAATTGGTATGCTGAAAAATTACCTAAGATCTTAGATCAACCTCGTAAGATCATCCTATATTCTTTAATATTCTTTTCCGTAACTTTACTCATCTACTTTAGAATGGGGACAGTATTTCTTCCCAAGTTAACCGAGGGAGATCTAATGTTGGTCATTGTCCGAAATGGGAACACAGGCTTGGAAGAAAGTTTGAAGGAACAGAAAGAATTGGAAATCTTCTTAGGACAAATGCCGGAAGTAGAAAGTGTATTTTCGAGGATCGGAACAAGTTCGGTTGCAAACGATCCAATGGGACCATTCAATGCGGATACATTCATCATTCTAAAAAAGGATATCCTTCCGGATCTTTTGGAAAAGAAAACCTGGGAAAAATTTTTGGATAAGATAGAAACATCCGTAAAAGAAAAATTCCCGGAATCAGAACTAACCTTAAGCCAACCTTTAGAAGCCAGATTTAACGAATTATTGGAAGGGAGTAGAGCCGATATAAGCGTAAGGATCTTAGGAAAAGATCTGAATATATTACTCCAACTTCAGGAAGAATTAAAAAACACATTAGAAAAGATCCCAGGTGCAGCAGAAGTAGAATTAGATCCGATCATGGCATTAAGAAAATCGAATGTAATCGATGTGATCCCAGATAGTACAAAACTTAAGTATTATAATATCTCCCTGCCTTTATTTAATTCTGTTCTTGAAAGTTCAATGAGCGGATTTGAATTAGGAGGGTTTTATGAAGAAGAAGTCAGATTCCCTATCAAGATCCGACTCTCCGAAGAATTTCGAAATAGAGAATCTGAAATAGGAGATATAAACGTAGGAACGGAAGACGGAGGTACTGTGCCAATCCGTCTTTTAGCATCCATCCAAAAAAGAGAGAAGGTCATGACCATCTCCAGAAACAAATCCAGACGATTCGTAGCGGTTTCGGTAAACCTAAGAGGAAGGGACTTAGAAGGGTTCTATAAAGAGGCAATCTCCCAGGTTTCTAAATTACAAATCCCTAATGGATATTCCATTTTCTGGGGAGGCCAGATAGAAAATCTTTCCCAAGCAAAAGAAAAACTTTCCGTAATAGTGCCGGCAACATTATTCATGATCTTTACCGTTCTCTATTTAGGACTTAGATCAATCAAACAAGCTCTGCTGGTATTCTTCTGTGTTCCGTTCGCTTTAACGGGAGGGATCTGGTTCCTATTCTTAAGGGGAATGGATCTCAGTGTATCCGCATTCGTAGGATGTATCGCACTTTCCGGAATTGCAGTTTTGAATGGACTCGTAAAATTATTCACAATTGATAGGATTCGAGCAGAAAGTAAACTCAGCGTTAGAGAAGCAGTATTAGAAGGTGCAGTCAGTCGTATACGTCCTGTTGTCATGACTGCATTAGTCGCTTCTTTTGGATTTATTCCCATGGCATTTGGGACAGGCCTAGGAGCGGAAGTCCAAAAACCTCTCGCGACAGTAGTGATCGGCGGAATTTTTTCTTCCACAATTCTTACCCTTGTCCTACTACCTGCATTCTACTATTGGTTAGAAAGAGAATAAACTCATTAGCATCCGGTTTGGTTTAGCAACCGCAGCCGGATGATTTAGAATCATTCCTGATAAGAAAAACTATTTACCGAGTTCGATTTTTTTGATTTAATAGAAATTTATTTCTAACTTACTTGTTAATGTAGGTTACGGAGAAAAGCGATGGTCTCTCGGATTTATATTTCTTTTGTCATATTTTTCATAATCACTTCCTGTGATAAGGCAACCCCGATCTCATTGGACGCATCTAAGACAATTTCGGGTGCGGCCCTAGATCTTAGCTTTTCTACATATATTGATCTTTCTACTCCAAAGTCCGACGAAACCGAATCTGGCTCTTGGCACTGTGCACTTTCAGTCGACTGCCAAAATGTATACAGTTTGAATTTCAACCAGGCGGATACGGTGACTATCTCAGTAAGCTCTGTTACGGGTGACTCCGCTTTACGCCTTGCGGTATATTCCGGATCCACCTTAAATGGGACCAATCTAATAAATGGACTCACAACGGATAGAGAATGTAACGCCTACAATATAGGAGATACTGTTGCGGTTTCCATTCCAAGCGCAGGCCCTTATTCTATAACAATAGGTAGAGATTGGGACAATAGCGCCGATGCATTCGGAACGTATTCTTTGAATCTTTCATCTACATTAGTCAGTATGGTCGGATTAATAAAAACTTCTTCCAATACTGCAACCCAATCTTCCGGTTATAGCTGTCCTTAAATTATACTCCGACTGTCTGCAATTTTTTCTTTAGTACTGTGGCGGCCAACGCATAACCTCCGCCTGCCCCGTCTATAAAATGAACTTCTCTTTCCGTTCCCGCATGTAATAAACAAGTCATCAAGGCTCTATCTGAGATATGAATTCCGAAATGTAATTTACCGGACTTCTCCGCTTCTGATAAACTCGACTCTAATTTTTTTCTATCCGCAGTGTCCGTTGCAAATACCATTTTGAAAGTTCCGTCGAATTTTCTAAAATCGGAAGAGATAATCTGGTAGTTCTTCAATTTATTCAGTTTATAATGAAATGCTCTTAAAGGAAGATTCCAGCGGATCGCAAGCTCTGCCCCGTAAGTTTCGAATTTAATTTTCCAAAGATATAGTTTTTTTAATATACTATTTCCTTTGGAAGAAGCGATCGCTTCCTTATTCAAAACGGAAGAAGAATGTTCTATAATCAGATTTTCTTCTCTCAAAGGATGATATTCTCTTTCAGAGCCGTATAAAGAGTCGATCAAAGATAATAGACCGGAAAGGGTTCTTGCAGCTTCCGAATCTGAATCCGAATTGATCTTAACGATGAGCGCGACCATCTCTCCTTTCGGACTTTGGATATCTTTCCATCTGCAGGTAAAACCTGAAAAATCTGCACGAATGTTCGGAATATAAGAATTATCTGTTAAATACTTGGAATGCGGTTCCTTAATCTTAATCTCCGCATAAGCCACACCGGTCCCGCCCAAAACCGCCTGAGTATAATGTTTAGAAATCCTAAGTTTGGCCATAGTCAAACTATAACCTGCTTCATAAATATCGGAAACGGGCACGAATCCGACACGAAGGTCCATTTTAAAATAATCTCTTATAAATTCTCTTGTATCCGCAAGAATATCACGGATCTCATTTGTGCGGGAACCCGGAAGCAAGATGGTCACACCATCTCCTCCAAAGAAGAATGGGAACTCCATGTCCTTGAGAAGATTCGTGATCCCCATCAAGGTCAGTCCCCCGGCCATATTTACATCTTTATATCTACCTTCTAAAATAGCTTCCGTGGATTTTACGATATCGGTGACGATTACGATCCAATCATCCGGAACTTTCCTATAATGTTTACTGTCCGTAACTTCTGAAAATTGGGAAATCTCCGGAAGCTCTTTATAAAAGTTTGTGGTAAAATGTGATAGATTATTCATCGGGTGGGCCTACCGAACTTTGACTGATTTTCGTCTCAAAAGGCCATCCTTTTTTCCAACTCGTAATATTTGATTTGGGAATAATGGATGCAAAAGCTTTTTAAAAAGGTTCGCATGGCAAAAATCCAAAGAAGAAGGTTCAATGCCGACTTTTAGGGTAAGAACAAAACGGAATGAAGGCGACAGAAGAAAGCGGACCCAAAACAATTCTCTCTCCCTTGGATCTTCAGAATAGGATTCTGGAAAAAGGAAAGGAATTATTTCGTTTAAGTGATTCCTTTGAGGACGGATTTTTTAGTACATACAGACTATTTTCCAAAAGCCTTTTATTTTTGGAAAATCGCCCTCTTTTAAAACTGCAAGCGTTTAGATTCGCAGATCTTTTTCCAAGCCTTAGTTCACTTTCATCTATCTCTCGTTATATCCGGATCTATTTTATTGAAACTCCTACTGAAATCCCAAAATGGATTTTATTATTTCTTTCCTTACTTCTGTCCAATAGACTTAGCTCAGTATTCGTTGCATTAGGCGCTAAGATCGGAATCAAGCTCACTGCAAAATTTTTTATCTTAGGAAGGACATACGGTTCCGACCGCAAAAAGATCATAGATAGATACAAAAATGGCATCTGCTCCACAATAGATATATTGGGAGAAGCTGTACTTTCAGAAAAAGAAGCAGAACGATATATCTCGGAGTATTTACTTTTATTAGAAGAAGTTTCTAAGGACAAAGAACTTTCCGAAATACGAAGCTCCCAATTCCCGAACGAGCCGACTGGAAACGTTTCCGTAAAATGTTCCTCCCTTTATTCACAATTAGATCCGCTTGCACATGAATCTTCTGTAACTCATTTAATGGATAAGTTAAGGCCGATCCTTAGTTCCGCAGTTTCCAAAAATATTTTCATCAATTTGGATATGGAACAGTATGAGACCAAGGATATCATAATGGACACTGCCTTTCGGATCTTTCGAGAGCCTGAATTCGAAAACTATCCTCATTTTGGGATCGTTATCCAAGCTTATCTGAAAGCCTCTCAAGCAGATCTATCCAAAGTCATAGAATATTCTAAAAAACGAAAATACCCTCTAACTGTACGCTTAGTAAAAGGCGCCTACTGGGAATATGAGATGACCCAATCCGCTCAAAAAGGTTGGGAACCTCCGGTCTTTCTCAAAAAATCAGATACGGACAAAAATTACGAAGAATGCTCGGCACTCTTATTAAGGTCCTATCCTCATATTCGACCTGCATTCGGTTCTCATAATATAAGAAGCCTTTCCTCTGCATTCGTTAGAGCGGCAGAATATTCCGTCCCGGAAAAATTTTTCGAAGTGCAGATGTTATACGGAATGGGGAATTCCTACAAGCAGGCAATACGCAGTTTAGGAATTTCAGTAAGGGAATACTCTCCCATTGGAGAAGTAATCCCCGGTATGGCTTATTTGGTAAGAAGATTATTGGAAAATTCTACTAACGAGGGCTTTCTGAAAAACATCAATGCAAACAGCAAAGATAGGGAACGATTATTGTATTTGGAGAATACGAAATAAAAATGAACTTTCACCATAATTCCAATTTTCAAAATGAAACCCTAAGAGATTTTTCTAAAGAAGAAGAAAGATTCATCTTAAATAAAGGATTCATCTCTATCCGAAAAGAATTTCCGATACAAGTATTTCCAATCATCTCCGGAAAATCAAAAAAGACCTCTTTAATAGTTCCAGCTTTAAACCCGGCGAACATCAATGAAAAGATTGCGGATATACATTACGCTTCTATTGCAGATGCGGAAGAAGCTGCCAAAACTTCCATCAAATCTTTTGAAACGTGGAAAAACACAAAGCCCGAAATACGAATCGGTTTCTTGAAAAAAGCGGCCGACATTCTAAGATCACAAAAAGCGGAACTCACTGCATTAATTTCTTTAGAAGTGGGAAAAGGGATCAAAGATATAGATGCCGAAATTGCAGAAGCAATCGATTTCTGCGAATTTTATGCAAAAGAAGCGGAGGATATTTTCCAACCCAGAAAAAGAGATCTTTTAGGTGAGGAAAATGTTTACACATACATACCAAGAGGTGTCACCTTAGTAGTCGCACCCTGGAATTTCCCGTTGGCGATCCTATGCGGAATGACAGTGGCTCCATTGGTTGCCGGAAATCCGGTGATCATGAAACCTGCAGAACAATCTTCCACGATTGCATTCAAACTTTTTAATATATTAATAGAGGCAGGTATTCCTTCTTCTGTTCTTCACTTTTTACCCGGAAAAGGAGAAGAAATCGGAGCCTACTTAGTTAAACATTCTGAAATACATACGATCAATTTTACCGGTTCTAGAGCTGTAGGTTTAGGAATGATCCGAGAAGCTGCCTCCCAGGATTTGAAATTTGTAAAAAAGGTAGTCGCCGAAATGGGAGGTAAAAATGCGATGATCGTGGATGAGGATGCAGACTTGGACGAGGCGGTGATCGCATCCATACAATCTGCATTCGGATTCCAAGGACAAAAATGTAGTGCACTTTCACGAATTATACTTTTGGAATCAAAGTACGATACGTTTAAAAGCAGATTTATAGACTCATTACAGTCCTTAAAACCAGGACTCCCTGAAGACCCTTCCGTAAAAGTTGGACCAGTAATAGATTCCGAGTCCAAAACGAGATTGGATAATATAGCTTCTCAGTTCTCTTCTAAAATTATAAGTAAACTCAAAATAGAAGAAGGCCAAAAGTATACGGGTCATTTCGTAGAGCCTATTATTTTCGAAAGTGAGGATTCGACCTCTCCTCTAGGACAAACGGAATTTTTTGGTCCTTATGTTACCTTATTCAAAGCCAAAAATTTTGAAGAGGCCATTAAAATAGCGAATAACGTGGACTATGCTCTCACCGGCGGAATTTTCTCCAGAAATCCTAAGAACATACAATATGCAAAAGAAAAATTCGAAGTCGGGAATCTATACATTAACAGAGGAATCACTGGAGCCGTAGTGGATAGACAACCTTTCGGAGGGTATAAACTCTCAGGAGTCGGAGCAAAAGCTGGCGGCCCGGATTATCTAAAACAATTTTTAGAGCCGATTAGCATCACTGAAAATACGATGAGAAGAGGATTTATTCCGGAAACTTAGAACCTTCTTCTTTTTTTCTTGATTCTATTCCGAATACGTTCAAAAAGAACGGACATGATCCGTTATTAATAAGAAATACGTTTACTCGGAGAAATATTAATGAAAGAAGAGATTGGAACATTCGTAAAAACAGCAGTCAAAAGTTCCGCAAAAATATTTCTGCTTTCTTCAATAGCACTTTTTCTCGGGTTTATTTTTAACCTTTTTCTATTAGCATTTTGTTTTCCTGAAATGAAAAGTGTTGCATCCAACCTGGGGCCATTGCCTATCGCAAGAGCCGGGGGAATAGGAGCAATACTTGCATTAATCGTAATAGTTCTCGAATTATGGCCGATCGTTCTTCTGGTCATAACATTTGCTTTTATCTTCCCCTTTCTTTATTTTCTCGGGATCAAAAAACATCTTTTAGGAAGAGAATTAGGTAGTCTGGTTTCGGAAAACAAGGCCTGGTTCACGGATAATATCTCTAAAACACTTTCTGAAATGATCAAAAAGAAGGTCGGATCCGAAAAGATAGATAACTGGGGCAAGTTCATCTCTTCTAAACTTAAAGATCTGCCAACGTTTTTACAGGAGAAGGAAAACTGGCCCAAGGTCCTTCGTTTTATTCTACAAACCTTCTTAAAGAAAATCCGAATCGCGGAATTTGCGGAAGAAGTAGCCGCGGTTTATGAACAAAAGGGAACCCAAGATATTTCCGTCCTAGAAGAAATTATTAAGACCAGCCTGAACAAGGCGATAGACAAACAAATGGAACCTTCCCCTCCGTTATTTTTTTACATAGTGTTCGGAACAAATTTCGGGATTTTTCTGCTCATTAAAATTTTCGTATAGTGATACGATTTATCGTAACAATTTAGAGATCGGGCGAATTATCGTTTAATACCTCTCGAATCTGATTATGAAAAAGTCGAAACTACTTCTTATATTCTTACTTTCTTCCTACTGCAGTAGTTATGAAGAAATGAATATGGAAGAAAATAAAGCGTTCCAGAAACTCAAAGAATCCGACATATTCTATCAGGAGTATTTTATCCAAAATGAAAAAGAAGAAGGTGCTGTACATTGGATCAGCACAGGATGCAGGCCCGAAAAGGATAAAATTCTTATCTTCATCCACGGCTCCCCAGGCAGTTGGCAAAATTACCTCCGGTATTTAAAAGATCCCGAATTATTAAAAATCTATTGTATGCTTGGGATAGACCGCCCAGGTTTTGGAAAATCTCCGCGAGCAATTTCAGATGTAAACGCTCAAGCGGAAAAAATTTTAAGAACTCTATCAAAACTCCCCGAAGTACAAAAACGGAAAAGGCCAATCTCTATATTAGGACATTCTTATGGAGGTCCGGTCGCTGCCAGAATGGCCTCCTTGTCCCCTGAGAAATTCCAATATCTGTTTCTATTAGCCGCCGCTATGGATCCGGAGAAGGAAGAAATAAAATGGTATAACAAAATTGCGGACACTTGGATCGGATATTGGATTTTACCGGAAGAATGGACCCACAGTAATTCCGAAATGTTGCCATTAAGAGAACAGCTGAAAAGTTTAATTCCGGAATGGAAAAAGATCAAAGCCAAAACAATTATAGTACAAGGCGAAGAGGATGGGTTAGTTGATCCAGATAATCCGAAATTCATCCGGGAAAATTTTTCTACAGAAACAAAAACTTTTCTTCTTCCGAAGGAAGGACATTTTTTGCCTTGGAAAAATTACGATCTAATTCATAAATTACTAATAGAGTTTTCAGAATAAATTAAACTTCCAAAATCAGATTTTTCCCGAGAAATATAGCATACTCTTCTGCCGCTTTTTTAAGTTTCTTTTTATAATTTGTATTCAGAGTTTTATAAGGGTTCACCTTGAGGATAACATCTTCCTTTTTCAATTCTCTCTGCCAAATTCCGCTAACCCAACCGTTTATAACCAACGTTGGCCGAAATAAATCGTCCGCAGGTGTCAAAAGTCTTTTAGGAGGAGGATCCATACAATCTTTACGATCCGTATAGGCCAGCAAAAACTCATCAAATGCTGGAAGAAGAAATAATATATCGGAGTCCTTGTCCACTAATTCCATTTTTTTAGGAATATAATAGATCTGATCATTCTTTTGGAAGTTTGTTAATTTATGTTCGAGACTTTCGATAGCAACCTTTGCGTCCTTCATATTCAAACCGGACCACCAAACAAAATCGGCCAGAGTAGCCGGAGCCCGAGTATCAAAATACATTTCGGCGATCTTATTGAGAGCTTCTTCCCTTGGTTTTTTTACTCTTTTGATATTAGGGATCCATTCTTCGATCAAGGCATATGTGAAATTCTTATCCCGCCTTGGACCAAAGCAGAGTAAACCTTCCAAACCAGCTCTTTGTAGAATATGAGATAATCTGGTAGTATTTGTAATGATTCCGGATTTTTCTAAGACAGAAGATATTTCTTTCCTAGTAAGAAAATTTTGGTTCGAAAGATTTTTAGAAAGAATTGAATAACATTTTTTTAATACTTTAGGATCTAATTCTATTTTTTTATAATGAGCTGCGTATTTCGAAACGGTAGGAGGACCCAATAAGTCCAATAACCAATAAATATCTTTGGCGGAAACCACATGTAATGTTCCTCTCAAGGGCCAAGACCTAATGATCTTTTTCTCCAAAAATGCGGACTCGATATCTTTTTCCTTTAAACCGGGAGCCCTGAGCCCAATCGCCCATTTAGAGGCGGAATAGTCCTGACCTTGGATAGCACCTAAAGTTTCTATCACCTTTTCCGGAGATGAAAATTGAGAATCCGAAATATGAAGATGTTTCAGTCTAGTTAATGCGATATTCACGTACGTGTAACAAATTTATAAAATATAGATTCCTGGAAATCATTTTGCCATTTCATAAAAGAAACCGACGCAAGTATCCTTACGAAATATTTTTGCAATCATCAAGACTTTTCTAAACCAAATATCGAAAAATACTACCTGAATCTTAAAACGAATCATAACTAAGTTTATGGCGGAAGCGCTTAAGAATTTTTATGACGACAAGGCTCTCTTTGAGATAGGGTCCCAATTCTCCACAATATTATCTCATAAACGACCGGAAGATTGGGTCCAAGAGATAAAACGTAAAGATTGGAAAAAATTGGAACTCAAACAAAGAATCAAAAGAATTGCAGAAGTTCTTTCCAATTCTCTCCCAAAACCGTTTCCGAAAGCAGTCCCTTCTTTATTAAAAATTTCGAAAGCCCTGGAGAAAAAATTCTCAGGCACCCAGAGGTTTTATATTATCTTTTTGGGAGAAACTGTTGAGATCTCGGGAATCGATTATCCGGGAGAATCTTTATATTGTATGGAAAGGATCACTCAAATTATCTCTTGTGAATTTTCTATCCGAGAGTTTCTGATTCGATATCCCGATATCACTTGGAAAAAAATGTTAGAATGGTCCAAACATTCGCATCCAGGGACCAGAAGATTAGCAAGTGAAGGTTCCCGGCCAAGATTACCTTGGGGAAAGGGAATCACCGGATTAAAAAAAGATCCCGAAAAATCCCTCCCCATATTAGAAAACTTGAAAAACGATCCTGACGAAGTGGTCCGTAGAAGTGTGGCAAATCATCTAAATGACATTTCAAAAGACCACCCGGACCTAGTGATTTCGATTGCAAAAAAATGGATGGGTAAATCTGAAAATACGGATCTTTTATTAAAACATGCGCTTAGGGGTCTATTAAAACAAGGTAACTCGGATATTCTTTCAATCTTTGGATTTTCTAAAAGTGAATCTGTTCAAATTTCAAAGTTGGAACTCCAACCTAAAATTATAGAGATCGGAAAACATCTAATCTATCGATTCGAAATGAAATCTGAAGCAAAAGAGCCTACGCTATTCAGATTAGAATCTAAGATCCATTATCTAAAACCTTCCGGAAAATTTTCTATAAAAGTATTTCAGATAGAAGAAAGGAAATTTTCTCCCAAAGAAACGAAAGTTTATGAAAGAAAACAATCATTTCAGCAGATGACTACCAGGACACATTCTCCCGGAATCCATAAATTGGAAATCCTCGTGAACGGAGAAACAAAAGCAAAAGCAGAATTCAAAGTTTCTCGTCCTAAGACGTTGAAAAAATAGAAACGTTAACTTCGTTTCGTTAGATACCCTTCATATTTCAAAATTCTTTCGTTTTAGATTCCCAAACGACTCGTAAAAAAATGCGGGCGATCCAAGATGAACGTATGAATCTATTTTTGCCTGTAATCTTTGCACTTCTTTCCGGGCTTGCTATGTCTATACAACCTGGCATCAATTCTATATTAGGAAAAAATATAGAAAGTCCATGGCTCGCTTCCACAATTTCTTTTTTTGTGGGGACGGTCGCATTGGGAATCATAACTTTTGCCTTAGGAGAAATGAAATCCACTTCATTCTTACTGGAAACAATTAAAGAACAACCATGGTGGATTTGGATAGGCGGATTCTTGGGTGCCATAGTAGTCACTTCTTCTTTAGTATTTGCGCCTAAGTTAGGAGCCACAAGTTGGATCGCCTTGTTCTTGCTCGGCCAAGTAGTTACTTCCATCTTATTAGAAAAATGGGGTGCATTAGGATTTCCTGAAAAACCGATTTCGGCCCAAAAGGTAGTTGGCTTAGTCTTATTAATTTTAAGCGCCTGGCTGGTCAGAAAAGGGTGACTTATATAGAATAGATTGGCGAGAGCTAGAAAGATCTGATTCGTAAATGAATATTCATCCAATATTTTGTAGGAATTCCAACAAAATATTCAAGAAAATAGTAATTGAGAGAAATGCGGAACCGTGATAAAAGGCAATCGGTTCTCCCACGGGCCCTCCTCCACCACCCGAACCAGGGAGGGGGCCGCCTTCTTGCCCATGTAGGACCTCCAACAAAACACCGATTTTACTCGGGATTCACATCCAGAAATGCCGCGGTAGTGATGCGAAGGTCTTTAGTCCGGGCATCGCCCGGATGAGCGCGAATGCGCGAAACCGTAGCAGCACGACTCCCGCGAAGCGGGAGGACCGCCCAAATAAATTATGAAAAGGAAAATTACTTTTCTTTAATAATCTTCGTCAGACCAACCAACGTCTTTGAGGAAGTCTTCATAAGAGCCGTCGAAAATTCTAATAGTATCATTATCAAAAACAATCAGCTTAGTGGCAACAGCCCTAAGGTGCATTTCGTTGTGAGTAACCATGATGACGGAACCTTCGAACTCGTCAATAGCCTCGATCAATGCGTCGCAAGATTGCATATCCAAGTGGTTGGTCGGCTCATCCAGAAACAGAAGATGGCAAGGAGTTACGAGAATTTTTCCAAGCATCACTCTACTCTTTTCACCACCCGAAAGGACCTTGATTTTTTTCAAAGACATATCGTCGGAGAACATCAATCCGCCGGCAATAGTTCTCGCGAGCCATTCGGTGCATGATTTATCCGCACTCATAATTTCTTCAGTGACAGTTGCGTTCTCGTTCAGATTCAATTTATTCGTCTGACCGAAATAACCTTCCTTCAATGCAGGATGTTTTTGTATCCTTCCGGAACTTGGTTGGAGTTCTCCGGCAAGAAGTTTTAGAAGAGTGGACTTACCCTTACCATTTTTACCGATAATACAAATCCGATCTCTCTTTCCTACACTCAAAGAAAAATCGGAAATCAAATAAGGCTCCTGCCCAGAATAAGAGAACGAAATATTTTCCGCAGATAACATTTGACTCGCAGCGAAAGGTGCAGCGTTAAAATATAATTCCAGACTTTCGATTTCTTCTAACGCCTTCATCTCACCTTGCTTTTCCAGTTTTTTCACCCTGGATTGAGCACGACTCGCAAAACTCGCCTTCGCCTTAAAACGAGCGATAAAGATCTCTTCTTGTTTTCTTTTTTTCGCTTCGTTCAAACGAGTCCTTTCGTAAATTTCTTCAGCCTGATTGATCTGATTATAAAGTTTATCCGTATCACCTTGGACTTTGATCGCTTTCGTACGATGGATCGCAGCAGTATGAGTCACCACACTATCCATAAAACTTCTATCGTGAGTGACCAAAATGATCTCGCCTTCCCACTCTCGCAAAAATTCTTCTAACCAACGAATTGTAACGATATCTAAATAGTTGTTCGGCTCATCTAACATGAGTAAGTCGGGACCAGATACAAGAAGTTTCGCCAGATTCATTCGAATCTGGTAACCTCCGGAAAATTCCTCAGGACTTCTTTCCAAATCCGCTTCCGAAAAACCCAGACCGGACAAAACTTTTTCGACCTGCCAAGTCTCGTATTCTTCACCCTCAGGAAGACCGAGCGCACATTCTTCCAACACAGTCGGTTTAGTAAATTTCAGATGCTGCTGCAAATGCCCGATTTTATAACCCTTTGGCACGGTGATCGAACCGGAATCAGGCTCAACATTTCCCAAAATCATCTGAAACAAAGTGGACTTACCGTGACCGTTCCTTCCGACAAGACCCAGTTTTTCACCCCGATTCAAACTCAGATTTAGATCATCGAATAATAAGTTGGAAGTATAAGATTTATGAAGATTAGAAATTTTGATCATTTTTAAGTGCGCTCTATATAAGCCAAAGTTTTCCAAGGGTCCAAGATTTCATCTAAAATTGACTGTAGGAATTCCAACATATATAGGCATTCAGGGCGTTCCCCGCGAGTAGTAACTCCAGCAACGGGCCCCATTTAGGAAACTCGCGGGTCGGGCTACTCCAGGCTTCGCGTCCCGCTTCGGACCTCTGCGAGGTCCGCTTCGCGCCTTACGTATCCCTAACGCAAGCGACCTATAGGTAGCGAGTTAACGACCGTGAAGAGTCGTTGTGGCTGCAGATCGCAAACTAGAAAGGGACCGTTAGAAGATTGTATCGAATGCAAGCAATTTCTAAGTGGATAATCATGTTGGAATTCCTACAAAACATATCGAGAATTCCAGTTGAAAGAATTAGATTTCTGTGATATAGATGTCCGAGCTCTCCCACCAACCCACCTCCACCACCCAAAAATAAGGGTGGGGCCGCCTTTTCAAATTTTCGTTCGAGCAAGTCTATCGTATCAATTTAGATTCCGACTCGTTTGACTTTCGTCACCGACTCGCAAAAGCAGTCGTCTTCTCGTTCCCTATGGGTCACTCCGAAGGGGTGGGGCCGCCTTTTCAAATTTTCGTTCGAGCAAGTCTATCGTATCAATTTAGATTCCGACTCGTTTGACTTTCGTCACCGACTCGCAAAAGCAGTCGTCTTCTCGTTCCCTATGGGTCACTCCGAAGGGGTGGGGCCGCCTTTTCAAATTTTCGTTCGAGCAAGTCTATCGTATCAATTTAGATTCCGACTCGTTTGACTTTCGTCACCGACTCGCAAAAGCGGTCGTCTTCTCGTTCCCTATGGGTCACTCCGAAGGGGTGGGGCCGCCTTTGACGAAAATTACAAATGTCTGATTTCGGCAGGTTGATTATGCCAATTATTATTCAAACCATCCGCATACCATACAGGCGCTTCTATTAAATCATTTAGATCGGCAGTATCTAACGTCGAAATAGAAATGCTTACGAAGGAGCCACCGATTTCTTCGATATATCCCTTCGAGAAGGTTCTTACCCCACAGTTCTTACAAAAATGATGCTTGCTACTTTTCGTATTAAATTCGTAAAAACTAAGATTATCTTCTCCGCTCAATAAGCGAAAAGATTCAGGCTTAACGATAATGGACCAGTTTCGAACTTTTCTGCAAAAAGAACAATTACATCTACCAGTGCCGGCACTCAAATCGATATCCGCTTCGTAACGGACTGCACCACAATGACAACTTCCGGAATATTTTTTAAGGCTCATGAATAACTCCTTTTTGGATCTTAAAAGTAAGGGAAAAATTTTTGATCCGTATAGAACTAATATTACAGATTAAATATGACAAAACTTGTCATATTTAAAACGAAGTTTAAAAAAAGTGAAATTTTTTTAGATTTGAATCAGTGAATTGTATCTCATTCGTTTCAGGCAAAAATAGTAACTGAAAGTCTAATTTCCTTTTTTGCGGACCTTCTTCCTTTTAGGTCCACCTGCTCCCTTGATAAATAGGATCCAGGCCTTCCCGAAATATTTAGAACGTTTAGATTGGGAGCCGAACTCTTTACTTCCTAAAAGAACTTCGTTTAAAGGATATCCTGTCATGATATGAAGTAGTTGAGCAGTCAAAAATTTCGGATCGACCGGATCCAACTCTTTGGATCTTTGTGCCAGAACTACAAGATCAAGAACCTTCAGAAAAGAAGGACTTTTTTCGCATTGTAAGTTAGATGCTATTCCAGGTATATGTTCTACTTCCGAAATGGTCATCCTATAAAAATCCGAAATCTCATCCGAAACAATTAACTCTAATAATCTTCTACAAGATTCTTTTAAAGATTCCAAAGGACTTTCCTTCTTACAATCGATCCGAACGAGTAAATCGAAAAATTTTCTCCTTTGGAATTCCATCACTGCAAAGAACAGATCCGATTTGGATTCGAATCGTCTATAGATTGTATGTTTGCCTGAACCACAAGCCAAGGCCACCTGTTCCATAGAAGTGGCGGTAAATCCTTGAGTTGTAAAAAGTCCCAATGCAGTATCCAATATCCTATCGGATATACTAGCTGACACTTCCTTGGGAGGGCGTCCCGTTCTGATTTGCCGGACCTTCTTGGCCATATTCCTTTCCGACTATTTTCTATCCAGATCGGCCTTAAGATCTTATTTCATTCTGTCGGGTCAAGAAATCTTCTGCGAAACTAACCAAAAGCCTTATTTATAAATAATTTGACACAGAAAAATCAATTCCGGATTAATGGAACGATACCGTGCCGTTCTATATTGGAGAATACATAAATGAACCCGAAAGATAAAATCATATTGGTGTTAGGGGCAACCGGACAACAAGGTGGGGAAACTGCAAAATACCTGCTCAAAAACCGTTGGAAGGTGAGAGCCATCACCAGAAACCCTTCTTCCGATAATGCCTTAAAGTTACAGAAGCTTGGAGCTGAAATTTTCCAAGGTAATATGGAAGATCCTTCTTCTTTAGACTCTGCAATGCAGGACGTATACGGAGTATTCAGTGTTCAACCACCGGAATGGGAACCGAATGAATTTACAGACGCAAACGAAGTCAAAATTGGTAAGTTAGTCGCCGATTCAGCTAAAAAAGGAAAGGTTTCTCATTTAGTATATTCTTCCGTAATTGGATCCGAAAGACAATCCGACTTTCGGACCCATAAATGGGAGATCGAAAAATATATACATAGCTTAGGCATACCTTTCACAATCCTAAGGCCAACAGGTTTTATGGAAAACTTGATCCATTCCCGTTCCGGTATACCGGGAGGACTTTTGTATGAGACGGTCTCCCCGGATAGTAGAATCCATATGATCTCCGTGGAAGATATAGGAGTTTTTGCTGGTTTAGCTTTCGAGAATCCGGAAAAATATTCGGGAAGAACTATTGATCTCGTAGGAGATAGCCTAACTCCATTACAAATAGTAGATATACTTTCTATGTTTTTGGATAGAAGAATAGAATATATGCGTATCCCTCTCGAAACAGTTTATTCTCATAATAAAATTTTAGGTCTTTTGACAGAGTGGATCAATCGAGAAGGTTATCCTAAAGTGGATTTAGATTCTTTACGAAAGGAATATCCTGGCCTTCTGAATTTTCCCCAATGGTTAGAAAAAATCGGAAAAGTAAAAATAGAAGCGGCTTCTATCAGATCTTAAGGGGTGCAGGTCCCGAGCAGCGTTTGTCATATTTCGCGGCCTAAATTCAATTTTACCCGCCTATTTTTCCAGGATTGGGATTGACCGGATTTTGTAGCAATCGTTACACTGATCTAAAAGATAACTATTCCCATGAGAGCGGACAAAACTCAAGGAATGGATAGAAAGTCCGAATCAATATATAATATCTTTTTTATATTCTCTAATGAGCGGTGAAAATCCAAAGGATGGAGAAAGAAAAATCGAAAATCCAGACCGATTTTATATTAGGAGAATATTATGGGCCAAGCGACATCTACAAGAGTCCAGCCGAAGATACGTAAACCGAAATTTCCTTTGGAAGACATAGCCAAAGAAAGAGGTTTCGGAAAAAAGATCCCATTCTTTACGGCATTCCTTTCCAGCTTAAGTGTGCTATTTCCTGAAGGAGAACGTTTCTTCATTCGCTCCGTAAAAGCATTCAGTGAAGACGTTGATCCAGCTTTAAAAAAAGAGATCATAGCGTTCGCAGGACAAGAAGCGGTCCACGGAAATGTTCATGATAAAATGAACGAAAGATTCGTAGAGATCGGCTTAGATTTTCGAAACCACGAAAAAATGTTTTGCTGGCTGTTCTTCGATATATTAGAAAAAAACATCTTAAAACTTTTTCCTATTTGGGGCAAAAGACTCGCTCTTGCAATCACTGCAGCTGCAGAACATTTTACCGCTACTCTCGGAAGATTTTTACTTTCTCTACCCGAACAACGTGTTGCTTGGATCGATCCTACAAGTTGGAAGGTGATCGAATGGCATGCATTGGAAGAATTAGAGCATAAGGCAGTAGCGTATGACGTGTATAAAGCTTCCGGTGGTGGATATTTCACTCGGATTCTTGGGATGACAATTTCTGTCCAACTGCTCGGTCTTTTAGCGATAGTTGGCACGATCAGAGCGTTATTCTATTTCGGGATTCCAAATCCGAGCCAAATCGTAAGAGATCTTCGCTTCTTCTTCGGTATTCCTGGATTTGCTTGGGCGGTGATTTTTTATATATTAGAATATTATATTCCAGGCTTCCATCCGAACGACCAAGACGATCACAAACTTTTAGAAAAATTTGAGAAAGTTATGACAGCTCATGGATATTAAGAATGTCTTGAGGAGTTCCCCCTTATTGGAACTCATATAATGAAAATCTAACTTAGATCTCGCGTACCAGTCTACTCCTGGTTACGCGAGTTCCCCGGATAAAGAGTGCCAAACATTCGATCCCAAATCGAAGTATAAAATCCGAAATTATAATCCTCATTCTGGTGATGTATTGCATGGAAAGTGTTAGTAGTTAGAGTATTAAACAAATTAGAACGAAGCCATCTCTCAGATAAAGGCTCTACGCCTAGATGACCGATTGCACCGAATACAACGTTCAATCCGAGGTAAATACTCATCCCCACCCAAGAGAAATCGTAAATACAGATCACCAATAGCCAAAGTGCCCCGAAACCAAGAGCTTCAATAGGATTTAAAACAAAGAGAGTCAAAGGTCGAGGTTTATCATACCGATGATGAGTTCTATGAGCAAACCGATATATAAACCGAATATGAGCGATCCTATGCAATGCGTACATGCCCATATCCATGACCAAAAGAAGAATCAAAATATCGAATAACGCTAAAATCCCGATGTCGCTCCTGAAACGAATAGAACCTGTTCTCCAAAGCCAAAGTCCGATCAATGTAACAATAGTATTAAGAAGTATAGTAGAGATCGCTAATAAGATCTCCTTGGATTCGACTTTGGGAGGGACCGGAACAATACGGCGATGAGCGTAACGTATAGCCAGGAGATTTCCAATATATACCGAACAAGCGAAGATCAGAAGATTTTCAATCAAGAACAATAAAGCGGCCCAAACATAGGAAATTTCTTGCAGAAATAGAACTACCTCGTTTTCAAAATTATACATAAGTTTTATTGAATTTAAAAATCCACCTTGCACCAAATAGTCGAAAATGTTAAGCTATGGCCTATTCTGGAAAATAAAAGTGAAACGTGCATCTATCTTCTTCTATATTTTACTTATATTCTTACAAGTCCAATGTGGGACTTACTTGCTTTTCGATTCATACGAAAAAAAGGCAAAAGGCGACGAGACAGATCTATCTCCTATGCTCGCATTATTAGGATCAGGTGACCTACCCCCATTAAATATTGAATCTGTCAGTTGGATAGAGTTCCCGGTTGCTAGTTTAACATTCTCCCGAGGGGGTGGTGATAGTTTTACGGTCAGAATGGCGAATCCTTTAGGTTGTGGCTCTTTAGGCTCAAATTTAAGCGTATTACTAAACTCCGACGGAGTCCTTTTAAGCTTGGGTGCTACAGAGTTTGGCGGGGACGGATGTGGAGAGGATGCAGAAGGATTTATTTCTTCAACTATAAATGTTACAGGAACGGTTGCAGGAAAAGGACGGGTAATCGCTAAACTTGCATCTAATAATATGTTCTCCAATTTCCCCGGGCTTTATGCCGGACAGATCGTTGGAGTTGTAAATGTGACTGTTTCTACAGCTCAGACGGTATCGGCAGCCAATTCTTCCGCTACCGCCTCACTGCACTAAAGAATGTAGAAGTGTTTTGAATTCAAACCTTCGAAGTCTTCCATCCACCTTTTCTGAATAACCAAAGAGTAAACAATCCGACAGAAGTTTCTGTGATCATACTTGCCCAAAATACTCCGGAGTATCCGTAGAAAAGAACCTTCGCCAAAACATAAGCAAAAGGAATTTGAAATACCCAAAAAAAGACCAGATTGATTAAAGTAGGAGTGGTAGTATCACCTGCACCGTTAAAGGCCTGAACACTGACCATCCACCAGGCATAAACAAAGTAAGAATACGATACAATTCCCAACCATTCAGAACCGATAGAGATAACTTTGGCGTCATCAGTAAAGATCGACATAAGAGATTCTCTGAAAATAAAATAGCAGATGGAAACCCCGACGAGAAAGATCATATTCCATACTCCAACAATCCAAACGGACTGTTCCGCACGATCAGGTCTCCCCGCTCCTAAATTTTGACCAACTAAAGTCGCTACAGCATTCGACATACCCCAAGAAGGCATCAGAGTAAACATCATGATCCGAAGGGCGATCGTTGCTCCAGCTACAGCCTCACTTCCAAATTCGGAAATAATCCTTACAAGAAAGATCCAAGAAGTCATCCCAATAATAGTTTGCCCGATTCCACCAATGGAAGTACGAACTATGTCCGAGATAATTTTCCAGTGTACGCTAATTTGGGAACGAAGCACTCGAATATGATTTCCACCTTTTAGAAGTAAATAAATTTGAAAAACAACGCCTATTCCTCTTCCGATATTTGTAGCAATGGCGGCACCTTCAATACCCATAGCCGGGACTGGACCAAAACCGAAAATAAAGATCGGATCCAGGATCATATTAAGACCATTAGAAATCCATAATACTCTCATCGCAATCGCTGCGTCTCCTGCGCCTCTAAAAACCGCATTGAGTCCGAACAAAAGCATGATTACGATATTTCCGCCAAAGATCCATTGAGTGTAACGAGATCCATGCTCGACAACCCAAGGATCTCCTCCCATGAGCAAAAGAAGATCTTTCGCAAACCAAACTCCGAAGATGGCAAAAGGTAACGAAACTAGAATGGAAAGAAAAACGGATTGAACTGCGGCAATCCCGGCTTGTTCCTTATCCCCTTCTCCTATCCTTCTAGCAATGATCGCGGTCACTGCAGTAGACATTCCAATCGCGAGAGAATAAAGAAGAAACAAATATGTTTCCGTAAGTCCGACAGCTGCAACGGCAGAAGGACCTAAAGATCCCACAAAATAAATGTCAACGACTGCAAATGCAGACTCCATGACCAATTCTAAAACCATCGGAACAGAAAGTAAAAAAACAGCCTTACCGAGCGAAATTTGTGTATAATCCGCTTCCGTTCCCGTAAGCGCTTTTCTTAATTCCCCCCAAAGGGAAGATTTTTTTAATTCTAACTTTGAATCTTTTTGTATAGCTTCCATCATAGCACCTTTGCGATCAAGTTCTGATCGATCTGCAAATAAAAGCAAGGCAGTTTATAAGGTAGAAAACTATTCGATTCGACTGTACTATGTTCGGTTTGTAACTTAATTCCCTCGAAGGCGATACTCAGGGCGTTCCCACACACTTTCCATATTTCTAAAAAACTTTTTCTGATCTGGTGTGGTCGGGCTACTACGGACTTTGGACTTCGCGAACGACCCATAGGGAGTAAGCGAGCCCGAGATAGCCGGAGGCGTGATCAAGGGCACACCAAATGAACCGCCTTCGGCTCGGGGTCCGCTACGCGTCCTGCGTATCCCTAACGCAGGGACAGAAATACTTTACAATTTTTGTATATACAGAAAATTTTAGAATATGTCGGATTCATTATCCTTCCTGGAACTTGCCGAAAAAGCGCTTAGCGAAACCAGAGAACCAATGACGGTAACTGAAATTTGGGACTTTGCCAAAAAGAAAAAATTAAAAACTAACTCTCTCGGAAAGACCCCATTAAATTCCTTATCTTCTTCAATCTACGTGGATATTAAGAATAATCCTAAAACTATTCTCAAACAAGTGAGTAAAAGACCGGCCAGATTTGCACTAACGGAATGGGGAGAAGTGTTCGTTGATCAATCATTCAAACTGCAATCCATTTATTTAGAAGATGATAACACACCACAGAAAGAAAGAGAATTACACCCGAACTTGGCTCGATTCATATATTCTAATTCTCATTTTAAAGCATATGTCAAAACGATCTATCACGAAGTTTCATTGAAAGCAAAAAGAGGCGCGAACCGATGGTTGCACCCCGACATAGTTGGTGTTCGATTCGCTTTCGAGGAATATGAGCCTGAAACATTAATATTGCAGAAACTAATGGGTGCGTCCGATTGCACACTATATTCTTTTGAAATGAAAGTAAACCTGCATTTCGGAAATTTAAGAGAGGCGTATTTTCAAGCCGTCTCCAATTCTTCTTGGGCGAACGAAGGTTATTTAGTAGCAGTAAATTTTGAAGAAGATCCAGACCTGATGGATGAATTAGCCAGACTTAGCAAAGCCTTTGGAATTGGAGTCCTTAAGTTAGATCCAACTACGCCGGAAGCTTGCTAAAGGGCACGCACTTTACATACTCGTACGTTTCTTAATATTCAAGCAAATCGCAAGGCAACTATTAACCCCAAACTTTCAATACAGTAGGAAAAATAACCCAAAAAATTTTAATTGACAAGCATATTTTTATTACTATAATTAACCTACTGTGAAAAATCCCGTTTCGATCGAAAAAATATCTGATGTAGCAAAAATCCAGGTAGGGTATCAGATTCGCACAAGAATTTCGGAAGACCCCGGAGGTTCATATCGTTTAGCGCAAGTCCGCGATTTTGATAAAGATGGCTTTTTAATCCAGGATCCACAATTGCGCTTCACGCCATCAGAGAACGAAAAGCCAGATAAATATGTTATCAGCGAAGGCAATATACTCTTCGTAGCAAAGGGACAATATAATAGATCGTACCTAATTCACTCCGTGGAGAAGAATACAATAGCAGGAAATTCTTTCTATATCTTAACTCCACATAGGATATTAGGAAAATATTTGAATTGGTATCTTAACTCTGAATTATCACAAGAATATTTTAAGAAAAATACTTCTGGATCTACGATCCCCTTTGTCTCTGTCGCTGCCCTATCCGAGTTGAAAATTCCAATTCCAGATTCTTCGATTCAATCCCAAATAGCGAAGATACAAAACTTATATACAATGGAAATGAATCTAATCGAACGGATTAGCAAATTAAAAAGAAAACTTGTAGAGGAAAGCTGCATTAAGGCTGCCAAAGGTAAATAAACAAAATATGAAATCTACCGTTTCGCAAAAAGAAATCAATGATATAGTCTGGAAGGCCTGTGATTCCTTTCGAGGTGCAATCGATCCATCCGAATACAAAAATTATATTCTTACAATGCTTTTTATCAAATATCTGACTGATCTTTGGAAAGATAAAAAAGAAGCACATGCAAAGAAATATTCAAATGACAAAGAAAGAGTCGAAAGAGCACTCTCCCGGGAACGCTTTATCGTTCCTCCAGAATCCGATTTTGATTTTCTATATGGACAGAGAGATGCATCAAATATCGGCGAGCTCATTAATCAAGCTTTACATAATATCGAAGAAGCCAATAAGCAAAAATTAGAGAATGTTTTTCGGAATATAGACTTCAACAGCGAAGCAGCTCTTGGACAAACAAAAGATCGCAATAAAAGACTACAAAATCTCTTAAAAGATTTCAGTAACGAAAAACTAGACATGCGTCCCTCTCGGATCGGAAACAGAGATGTGATCGGAGACGTGTATGAGTACTTGATCGGTAAATTTGCCTCCGATGCCGGAAAGAAAGCCGGGGAATTTTATAGTCCACCGGAAGTTTCTACACTACTTGCAAAGCTAGTCCAACCCAAACCAGGTGATAAAATTTGCGACCCCGCATGCGGATCAGGCTCTCTCCTCATCAAGGTAGCTCATGAAGTAGGATCAGAAGATTACGCTCTATTCGGGCAAGAATCAAACGGATCCACTTGGTCCCTTGGGCGAATGAATATGTTCTTACACGGAATGGACGGTGCTCGAATTGAATGGGGCGACACTATCGACAATCCAAGATTAATCGAAAAAGATAACCTCATGCATTTTAATATCGTAGTTGCAAACCCACCTTTCAGTTTAGAAAAATGGGGACATGAAAATGCGGAAAAAGATAAACATCGAAGATTCTGGAGAGGGATTCCCCCGAAAAGCAGAGGTGATTATGCATTTATCAGTCATATGGTAGAAACGGCTTTAGTTGGAGAAGGAAAGGTAGGAGTCATTGTTCCTCATGGAGTTCTATTTAGAGGCGGATCGGAAGGAACCATCCGAACTAAATTTATAGAAGAGAATATCTTAGAAGCCGTTATTGGATTACCATCTCAACTTTTTTTTGGAACTGGAATACCCGCTGCTATATTAATATTTAATAAAGCACGAAAACACTGGAGAGAGGCCAGGACGACTCGAGATAAACATATCTTATTTATAGATGCAAGCCGAGAATTCGAAGATGGTAAAAAACAAAATCGACTCAGAGATCAAGATATCCAAAAGATCGTAAAGACATTTAAATCCTTTGATGAGATCGAGAAGTATTCCCACCGAGCCACACTCAGCGAAATCCAAGAAGCGGAGTTTAATCTAAATATCCCTCGCTATGTGGATACCTTTGAAGAAGAAGAAGAAATTAATATTCCAGCGGTGCAAAAAGAAATTAAATCCTTAGAGGCTGAACTTGCTAAGACCCAAAAGGAATTAGATGGCTATTTAAAGGAGCTACGGCTGGGGTGAAGAGATGGCAAGAAATATCTCTCTACAGACTTTTTCCCATAAAAGCCTCTTTAAAAAGCGGAACGAGCGTTCTGTTTTTTGCGAATTTAATCAAAAACGCATAAAGCCGGAGAGAATTTCCCTTGACTTGAATCTCCTACGAGCCGATGCTATAAGTGGCAGACCCGCCATGCCTCTGCTCAGCATGCACACTTGTGGCGGGTTTTCCTTTTTTCGGGGGCTACGGTGAAATACGCCAAGCCTCATCTCACCTATGAGCAACAAGCGGACCAACTTCTAAAAAGAGGATTAATCGCAGATCGCTCGGAACTTATCCAAAAACTAACTCAAGTCTCATACTATCGCCTCAGCGGTTATTGGTTTCCCTACCGCAATTATCCGCAGGATGAATTCAAACCGGATACTCAATTTTCCGAGATTTGGACTCGCTATGCTTTCGATCGTAGATTGAGATTCCATCTATTAGATGGAATCGAGAGGATAGAAGTATTCTTACGTTCTCGTTTAGTCTACGAATTCACCAAACATCACGGTCCATTCGGATATATAGATGCAAAAAATTTCCCTGGATTTTCTAATAATAATGAACACAGTACCCTACTCGCGAAGATTCAAAAAGAGGTCGATCGGAGCAGCGAGAAGTTTATAGATCACTTTAACAAGAAATACGGAAGTTCTCACAACCTCCCTCCTTTGTGGATGGTGGCCGAACTATTCAGCTTTGGAAATATACTTACCTTCTTGCGTGGCATTCATCCCTCTATACGCAAACCGATTGCAGATGATTTGTCCCTGGATCCATCCATTTTGATTTCCTGGATCCGGTCTCTCAATGGAGTCCGAAATATTTGTGCCCACCATGGAAGGGCTTGGAATCGGCAATTCGGAGACAAACCTCAAATTCCCAAAAAAGATCTACGCTGGAAAATACCAATTCAAATCAGAAATGATAAGATTTTTGGAATACTTACAGTTATTAAATATTGTATCAACATCATTGCTCCGCAGAGCAATTGGCCAAATCGGTTTAAAGAATTATTAAATTCCTTTCCAACAATTCCAATCGGACAAATGGGCATGCCCCCAAATTGGAGAGAATGTCCGATTTGGAAAAGTGGTTGGAAAAGTGGGAGGTAGGAAAAGATGTCACCTAACCAACATATAGTGGATTATCTAAAGTATTACCTTTCTCTCCAGGAACCAGGCTTTGCGATTCTTTTGGATGGCGCTTGGGGGAGTGGAAAGACTTATTTTATTAAAAAGTATATAGCAGATCATAAAGAGAGAATTGCTAAGGAGTTTAATCTAGGAAAAAAGAATCCCTTTTTATACATTAGCTTAAATGGAATCGGCTCTACAAATGCCATTGACGATAGGATATTTGCCCTCTTACATCCGGCTCTATCATCCAAAGGAGTAAAGATATTGGAAGGAACCGTCCTTGCGGGATTGAAATATGGAATAAAATGGGATGCAGGAGATAAAGGATCTGTAGAAGGTGGCATTGACTCTTCTGCACTTAGCTTAAAGTCATTCTTCAAAAAGATAGGTTCTAAAATTCTAGTTTTTGATGACTTGGAAAGATGCACAATCTCTCCGGAGGAGTTGCTCGGATATTTAAATAGATTTGTCGAACACGAAAAATTGAAAGTCCTGTGCATTGCCAATGAAAAAGAAATAGACCAATCCGCTAAGGCAGAAATACAAAACGCGGAAAAGGATCAGGTTCATTATAAATCAAAATATCTTCTCATTAAGGAAAAAGTAATTGGAAAGTCATTTTCCATCCAAGATGATATCGAATCTGCTTTTGATCCAATAATTCAAGAAATCCATAGCGGACGAAATGATTTTCCTTTGGAGTTCATAAGAGAGAATCGAAACAGTATCATTAAAATCTATAGAATTTCTAATAAAGAAAATCTGAGGATTGTTAAACATACGTTGATGGATTGGCATTTATTTTGGTTAAACCTAAATATGGATGTAAAGAAATCAAACGAACTATTAAAAGATCTACTTACGATTTTCTTTACTTTCTCATTTGAGATTTTGGCAGGATCAATTTCCATTAACCAATTAAATGATTGGAAGCGTGAATATTGGAGCCATTCACAAAAAGAACGAGGGAATGGACAAAAAGAAAACAACCAAAAAGTTTCAAATAGCCCTTATGATATTTTGAAGAAATATCCCAAAATAACTCCATACTCACTTATCTTAGAATTCGAAAAGTGGCTCCAATGGTTTGAGAAAGGAACGTTAAACATAGCTGAAATTAATGCCGATCTCTTAGAAACTCCATACTTTTACGATCAGAATACCCCTTCGTGGAAAAAACTAATGCATTTCAGGAATTTATCAGACGAGGAATATGCACAGCAAAAAGAAATAGTGCTTAAGGTCTGGAACGATAAATCTGAGAAGGAACCGGGAGTTGTTCTTCACTATTCCAGCTTACTTTTAATACTCATAGAGTTTGAGCTGCTCCCGCTCTTATCCAAAATGGAAATTGTTACTCAATCAAAGGCATATATTGATTATCTACTTGATTTAGGAGCGCTCTCAAGTTCCCTTCTCCCTTCCTTATCACGAGACGGTTATGATGGTTTTGGATACTCGACAACAATTTCTGAATTTGAGGAAGTTTTTTCGTATTTCCGAGAGAAGGTGAACATTGCAATCGAACGATCTTACCCGAAATCGGGAGAAGAGCTTCTGAAGCTAATGCTTATAAATATCAAAGAGTTCAATCGTAAAGTCAGTAGATACGATTCGGACAATGGATTTTACCTGAGCCCCATTTTTTCGGCAATCAACCCTGAAGCGTTTTTGAAAACAATATTACAACTGGAAAATGCCAATCTCGCCGATTTGGATTTAGCCTTTAAATGGAGATATGAGAACCCATATTGCAATGCATTGATTAAAGAACATTCCTTTTTGAAAGAATTAAACTCACTCTTAGAAAAGGAAATCGCACAGGAAACAAAGCCAATTCGTAAATTCCTACTAAAAGAGTTAAAGACAGATGGGATTGAACTGGCATTGGAACGTTTAGAAAAAGCTGTTAGTTCAAATAACACTGCAAGTGATATTTAAAAAAATGAACAAAAGAGTAAAATACATACGTACCTCAATTGGCCTGATTCCCAAAGATTGGAAAATCGAAAAAGCTGGATCCATATTTAAAAATTCCCGAATTAAAGGCTCTCCGAATCTTTCAATGCTTTCTTTAACAATGCGAGATGGCTTTGTCCGAAGAGATGACTTGGATCGAAAAATGCAACCTGATCTACCATATGATAAAAACCTTAAGGTAGAACTAGGTGACATCGCGTATAATATGATGAGAGCCTGGCAAGGGGCAATCGCTTTAGCGATTGAAAAGGGAATGGTAAGCCCCGCATACGTTGTATTAAAACCAACAAAGGAAGCATTCTCAAATTATTATTTTCATCTATTTAAAAGTTCTCATTATCAATACTTAATCACCTCCTATTCTTATGGAATTACTAGTGATAGATTAAGGCTGTACTATAAAGATTTTGCCTCTATCCCAGTCCCCCTCCCTCCACTCCCTGAGCAAAAGAAAATCGCAGAAATCCTTTCTGCCTGGGACAAAGCCATCGAACAAACGAAAAGCCTCATCGAAGCAAAGAAAAAACTAAAAAAAGGCCTAATGCAAAAGCTTCTGGCGGGAGAAATGAGATTTCCGGAGTTTGGGAAAATTGCAAAGAAAGGAGAGTTACCCGATGGTTGGAAATTTACTAAATTAAAAGATCTTCTTATTAAAATTGAAAGACCTATTGAATTCGATAATCGAAAGTTTTATCCGCTGGTTAGCGTTAAAAGGAATTCTAATGGTTTAATTCATAGAGAAACCTTATTAGGGTCCAAAATATTAGTCAAAGACCTATATACATTACAGGAAAATGATTTTTTAATCTCAAAAATGCAAGTTGTGCATGGAGCATTAGGAATGGTCACAAAAAAATTTGAATCGATGTATATTTCCGGATCATATATTGTGCTGAATACAAAAGATCAAAACAAATTTAATATACATTATTTTGATTATCTTTCAAAGACCAAATATATCTATCACGCAGCTTTGATTTCCAGCTATGGTGTCACGATTGAAAAAATGACATTTAATCTTCGATGGTTTCTAAAAACTATTGTTGCTATCCCAACGAATATTAATGAGCAAACGAAAATCGTTAGTGTCCTAGATACACTAAATTTAGAAATCTCAATTTTAATAGAAAAACTCTCTCTCCTCCAAACCCAAAAGAAGGGGCTTCTCCAAAAACTACTCACTGGTCAGATCCGTGTCCAAGTCGACTCTCCTAAACCGAAGGCAAAAAAGAAATGAGCGAAGAACAGCAAACTCCCAACTTTGACGAAGATTCCCTTTCGCAAGCTCCTGCCCTTCAACTGTTGGAAGCCATGGGTTGGACCTATCTTCCCCCAGAGGAAGCCAATCAACTACGTGGAGGAAAACGCTCCCAAGTTTTGTTGGAAGGTGTTCTGATTCCTTGGCTAAGGGAAAATAATCAAATCCAGAACCAAGGGCTAAGTATACCATTTTCTGAGGGTAATATACTAAGTGCAGTAGCAGCTCTTAAAGATGTTCTATTTGACGGCTTGATTCGTACGAATGAGAAGATCTATGACCTACTTTGCTTAGGCAAAAGTCTCACACAAGCAATTGATGGAGATACCAAAAGCCATTCCTTTCGTTATATCGACTGGGAATATCCTGAAAAAAATATCTTTCATGTTTCCGAAGAATTCTCAATTGAAAAAACAAGTTCGCACGATACGAGGCGACCGGATATTGTTCTATTCGTAAATGGTATTCCTTTTGTAGTAATCGAATGCAAATCTCCTAATATTAAGGACCCGATCAAAGAAGCGATCGTACAACAACGACTTTACCAGCAAGAGGATGAGATCCCTAAACTCTACTATTATTCCCAACTTCTACTTGCTCTTTCCAAAAACGAGGCGCAATACGCAACAGTCGGAACAGAACGAAAATTCTGGGCCGTTTGGAAAGAGACCGATCCAAAAATTGAATTTGAACTGGAAAGACTAGTCAAAATTCCGATCTCGGATAAAGAGTTAACACAAATTCAATCCTCCAATAAAGGAATTCTAAAAGCTAAATCTTCCAATTCGGGTGGAACGGTTTCCAGAAAGGTGACGGTTCAAGATAGAACGCTTTATTCTCTCTGCAGGCCGGGACGATTATTGGAACTTATCTACCAATTCATTCTTTTCGATAAAGGAGAGAAAAAAATCGCGCGATACCAGCAGTATTTTTGTGTGAAAAAGATTTCGAAACGAATTCAAACATTCGATTCAGATGGAATTCGAAACGGAGGAGTTGTTTGGCATACACAAGGAAGCGGGAAGTCTTTAACTATGGTATTACTGGCAAAGGCGATTTCTCTTCTAAAAGAAATTAAAGATTATAAGATCATTATTGTCACAGATAGAATTGACTTAGACGACCAAATCGCAAAGACATTCCATGCCTGCGGAAAAGACGTGGAGAAGGCAAAGACAGGAAAACATTTGGGCGAGCTCGTTACAGAAAGTCGCCAACGAGTCATCTCCACTATTATTGATAAATTTGATGCTTCATTTTCCAATAATTTCCAGAATAATGATCGTGATATTTTTGTATTAGTCGACGAAGGGCATCGAGGACAGTATGGAAGCAGGCATGCAAAAATGAAAAAAACTTTGCCAAATGCTTGCTTTCTTGCATTTACCGGAACTCCGGTAATGCGTAAGGAAAAAAATACGATTCTCAAGTTTGGAGGTTTAATCGATACCTACACGATTGATCAAGCGGTAATCGACAAAGCGGTAGTGCCTCTTCTTTATGAAGGTAGACATGTGGAACAAAAAGTCGATTCCGAAGGAATCGATGCCTGGTTCGAACGAATTACTAGTAATTTATCCGAAGACCAAGCCAGGGACCTAAAACAAAAATTTTCTACCACTGAACAATTAAACAAAGCAACTCAAAAAGTAAAAGCAATCGCTTGGGATATTAGCGAACATTTTCAAAAAAATTTCCAAAATAAAGAAGCTGGCCCCAAGGGACAGCTCGTCGCGCAAGACAAAGCAACCGCATTACTTTACAAAAAATATTTAGACGAGTTTGGGATGGTTTCCTCCGAAGTTCTAATTTCTTCTCCAGAAGAGAAAGAAGGAGATATTGAATCTGAAGAAGATCATCCTACAGTTCAAAATTTTTGGAAAAGAATGATGCAAAAATACGGTTCGGAAAAGGAATACAATCGCATTATAATCAATGCATTCAAAGAATCCGACGAGCCTGAAATTATCATTGTTGTCGATAAACTTCTTACCGGCTTCGATGCTCCCAGAAATACCGTATTATATTTAACGCGAAGATTACAAGAGCACACCCTATTACAAGCAATCGCAAGGGTGAATCGTCTAAATGAGGGAAAAGATTTCGGAATTATCATCGATTATCGTGGCATATTGGAAAATTTGAATCATGCCTTGGATCTTTATTCAAAACTTCCGGATTTTGATAGTGAGGATTTAAAACATATTCTTACCGATATGCAGGAAGAAATAAAATATCTCCCTCAAATTCATTCGACTCTATGGGAAACGTTTAAAGGAATTAAGAATAAAAAAGACGAGGAAGAATTCGAAGATCTCCTTCGGGATGAAAAACTTAGAAATACTTTTTTTGAACGTCTTTCTGCTTATGCACGAACTTTAAGTATTGCACTTTCAAATGAGAGGTTTTTAGAGGAAACCAATAAGGAAAAACTAAATCTCTATCGAGAAAATCTACGTTTCTTCGCAAAACTAAGAATTTCAGTTCGGAGAAGATATGCCGAGATTGTCGATTTTTCCGAATACGAACCTAGGATACAAAAACTATTGGATACGCATGTAGGTGCTGGCGAAGTTGAAAAAATTACACCTCTTGTAAATATATTCAATACCAAAGCGTTTCAACAGGAATTAGATCTCCTAGATTCGGACGCGGCCAAGGCAGATACAATCGCGCATAGAACAGCAAGAACCATTCGGGAAAAAATGGGAGAGGATCCCGCTTTTTATAAAAAATTCTCGAAGATGCTTCAAGACGCCATTGATGCTTACAGACAAAAACGATTAGACGCTATTGAATATTTAAAGAAGGTCACGAAGATCCAGGAAAATGTTCTCAATCGCACAGGAGACGATATTCCCGAACAGATTCGAAATAATGAAATCACAAAAGCATACTATGGAACCATTAAGGGATCTCTCTCATCCCTTTCTGACACACAGAATGTCGAGGATTTTGAAATTGCTTCCTTGGCTTTAAAAGTTGAATCTGTAATTGAAAAAAACCGTGTCGTAAACTGGAAAAACGATCCAGATATCCAGAAGAGAATGATCGGCGAAATGGAAGATATTCTTTTCGAATTTAAGAAGAACTGGCATTTGAATCTAACGTTTGCAGATCTCGATGAAATTATGAATGAGATTATCGATATAGCAAAAACAAGGAGAGCTTAATTGGTTTATAATCTTTCCTATGGATCTGATTCATTTAAAATCAGAGTACAATTCGATTCCCTCAATGAAATGATTCTAACAGTCTACCCCGACTTAAATATAGTGGCTCGTTTCCCGGAAGGGACTCAAATATCAGAAGTTGAAAAGAAACTATCTAAACGAAAAATATGGATCCAAAGACAGATTCATTATTTCGAAAATTTCCTACCAAGACAACCTGCTCGTCGATATATCGGAGGAGAAACTCATTTCTATCTAGGAAAGCAACATATTCTAAAATTGCAACAAGGACCAGAATCAAACGTGAAGTTAACGCGAAACCAATTCGTGGTGACCAGTAAATTTCCAGAAAAACCTGAGTTAGTAGAAAAGATACTTAATACCTGGTATAATCAGCAGGGAAAAATTCTTATGACCCAAAGATTCGAACTTCTTTCAGCCTTGCTAAAAAAGTATAAAGTTAAAACTCCATTGTTAAAATTTCGAAAAATGCAAAAACGCTGGGGAAGTTGTAGTTCAGATGGAATTATCCTATTAAATACCGAACTAATTAAAACTCCTCTTAGCTGCATTGATTATGTGATCGTACATGAATTTTGTCATTTGAAGTTTCCCAAACATGATTTTAGATTTTATAAAATGTTGGATGACCTCCTCCCTGATTGGAGATATAGAAAAGATCGTCTTGAGCGCTCTCTATTAATATAAATTAGTCCCCTCCTTCCCCAGCAAATAAAAAAGCCGAAGATTTCTCTTCGGCTTTAAGTGTAGAATATCTTCTACAAACGTTATAA